>NZ_JAMYLH010000008.1:0-277856 GCF_040317925.1 Mesorhizobium sp. M1348
TGCGAGTTCAGTCATTCCTCGACAATATGCGCGATCTGTCAAACGACGCAACGATCGCTTTTCACCCATCTCCCTCATTCCCATTTATGGGTTCACGACCTAGAAAGCGCACTGTCATCGTAGTTCCCGTAATTCCACCCAATATCGAGGTCTCTAAAACGATATAGACGACACGATTGCTCGGGCAACGTCCAATTCTTTCAGGCAATCTGTATCATTAGCCATACCAAGGTATGTCATGAATACAACATCATTCCCATTCGACAAATACCAGGCAGACAACAATTGATCATCGGTGTCGGACAATACGCCAACAGAGATTATGCTTTCGGACTCGTTCTTTGTGATATTCCCTGCATCTATGGAATTATTCTGACAAAACTGGAGCATAAACGTTCTCAGAGCGTTAAAGTCTACGTTTGGTTTTTCTCCGCCACGATACTTCGCAATTGAGAATTGAATCGCGCCGCAGCCGTCCGTTTCTTTGGCTAAGGTAGGTGGCGATCCCTCAGGAAGATCGCCGGCTATGTCTACCCATCCGGCAGGCAGGTCGAAGGTGAGGCCATGGAATTCTACTCTCATTAAGGTTCCTTTGGATGGTGTCAGGATGCGAGTGGAAGCCTCCGTCGAAATAAAATGCATGTTACAAGATAATATCTTGGTAGGCATTGAATTCGGCTCGAACGATACTCGCAGCACCATGTGGCCACGCTTTAGCACTACCAGGCGCTGTTGCGTGGAGCCGGCCGCCGCCTTACATCGGTGACGATCCACCTCCCACTCAGCGAAAGTTTGTCCATGCCGTCCACCGTCGACCTCGCCGCCCATCCGCTGACCGCATGGCAAGGGCCGCTCGGCCTGCCCGATTTCACGCGCATCGGCGATGGCGATTTTTCTCGGGTCTTCGACGCCGCCCTGAAGGCGCATGAAGCCGAGATCGAGGCGATTGCCGGCAACACCCGGACGCCGACGATCGAAAACACGCTTGCCGCACTTGAGCTTGCCGGCGAGGCGCTCGACCATGTCTCCTCGATCTTCTGGTGCCGCGCCGGCGCCCACACCAATGAGGCGATCCAGGCGCTGGAGCGCGACATCTCGCCAAAGATGTCGCGGCATTTCTCGGCGATTTCGATGAACGAGCGGCTGTTTGCCCGCATCGACGATCTCTATCAGCGCCGCGATGCCTTGAAGCTCGATGCCGAAACGCTGCGAGTCTTGGAAAAGACCTGGAAAAACTTCGTCCGCTCCGGCGCCAGGCTCGACGCCGAAGGCAAGAAGCGGCTCGCCTCGATCAACGAGGAATTGTCGTCGCTCGGCACCAATTTCGGCCAGAACGTGCTTGCCGACGAGCGCGACTGGGCGCTGTTCCTCGATGAGGCTGACCTTGCCGGCCTGCCGGAATTCCTGAAAAGCTCGATGGCGGAAGCCGCCGAGATGCGCGGCCAGAAGGGCCGCTACGCGGTCACTTTGTCGCGTTCGATCTACGAGCCGTTCTCGACCTTCTCAGAACGCCGCGACCTGCGCGAGACAGCGTTCCGCGCCTTCATCATGCGTGGTCAGAATGGCGGCGCTACCGACAACACGGAAGTGGTGCGCGACATGCTGCGCCTGCGCGCCGAGAAGGCGAAGCTGCTCGGCTATCCTTCCTACGCCGCATTGAAGCTCGACGATACCATGGCCAAGACGCCGGAGGCGGTGCACGCGCTGCTCGATCCGGTCTGGGAAAAGGCGGTGGAAAAGGCCGCAAGCGACCAGGCCGGATTGCAGCGGCTGGCGGCCGAGGCCGGCAGCAACGAGAGATTCGCCGCCTGGGACTGGCGCTTCTATCAGGAGAAGCTGCGCGCAGAGAAATTCGCCTTCGACGAGGCCGAGCTGAAGCCGTATCTGCAGCTCGACCGCATCATCGAGGCCTGTTTCGACGTTGCAACGCGATTGTTCGGCATTTCTTTCGAGGAAAAGAAGGGCATTGCCACCTGGCACCCGGACGCTCGGGTTTTCGTGGTGAAGAATGCCGACGGCAGCGAGCGCGGCCTGTTCCTTGCCGATTATTTCGCGCGACCCTCGAAGCGCTCCGGCGCCTGGATGAGCGCGCTGAAATCCGGCTACAAGCTTGGCGATGGCTCCAAGCCGGTCATCTACAACATCATGAATTTCGCCAAGCCGCCGGCCGGTGAGGCAGCGTTGCTATCGGTTGACGAGGCCAAGACCCTGTTCCACGAATTCGGCCATGCGCTGCACGGCATGCTCACCGACGTTACCTGGCCATCGGTCGCTGGCACCTCGGTCAGCCGCGATTTCGTCGAGCTGCCCTCGCAGCTCTACGAACACTGGCTGACGGTGCCGGCAGTGCTGGAAAGGCATGCGCTGCATGTCAAGACCGGCAAGCCGATGCCAAAGGCGCTGGTCGACAAGATGCTGGCGGCGCGCACTTTCGGCGCCGGCTTCGCCACGGTCGAGTTCACCGCCTCGGCCTTGGTCGACATGGCCTACCATGCGCGGCGGGATGCGCCGCAAGAGCCGCTTGGTTTCGAAACCGAAACGCTCGAAGGGCTCAACATGCCCGACACCATCGCCATGCGTCACCGCACCCCGCATTTCGGCCATATCTTTGCCGGCGATGGCTATTCGGCCGGCTACTATTCCTACATGTGGTCGGAAGTTCTCGACGCCGACGCTTTCGCCGCCTTCGAGGAAACAGGCGATCCCTTCAACCCGGCGCTGGCCGAGCGGTTGCGCAAGAACATCTACGCCGCCGGCGGCTCAAAGGACCCGGAAGAACTCTACACCGCCTTCCGCGGCAAGATGCCTTCCCCGGAAGCGATGATGGCCAAGCGCGGGCTGGTGTGATGCATGCCCGCTCTTGTCACCGTTCTCTTTCCATCTGATTGATGTCGGCTGTCATGGCGTCGGGTTGCGCACCGCCTGATCCGGTTTCCGCCGGTCCCGCTCGGCCTCGTTGGCTGCGGCCGCGTCGTTGAGGTGACTGCCTTAATGCGGTCTCCATCGTTCCGGCCGAAGGAGCCGGGTTGATGGCGGCGCTACGGGCTGTGCGGGGGATGGCAACGACAGCTTGCCCGCTATGCTGATCGGCGCTGCCGCATCTGGACCGAGCCTTGCGACGACCGCTACGGAAATAAATCTCTCAGTCGCGAACTGTCAGCCCCGCCAACGGAAAGGCGGGGCTGGTAAGTTGATTGTCCCGGCAAGCTTTTTGCCGGGGCGATTGGCCTAGGCAGGCACAAAGCCAAAATAGGCTTTGTAGGAAGCCCCGTCGCCGGAAATCAGGGGTGTTTCCACTTTGAACCCAATCCCATTGAAGGTGGTATTGTTCGTGCGTGCCGCGAGCAACACCATCTGCTTTGCGGAGATGGTCACTGTCGTGCTCCCGATCCTGTCATCGCCCCAGTCGAAGAGATCGCTGATGGCGCCGCCGATCGATGGCATCAAGGTTCCTAGGGCCGGGCCGGCGATAGCAGCAATGATAGGTCCCGCTACCGGAATGAAGCCCAAAGCAAGCGTACCGGCCGTATGGACGCCCATGACGATCTTCTGCACCTCGTCCTTGTATTTGTTGGGATCGCCAAAATCGTTTTCCATCAGCACCGTACCGATATTGATGCCGTAGGGCTTGCCTCGATAGATTTCCATAAGGTCGGGTCTTGTATCTCCGGCATCGACGTCGCCGTAGACCTGGCTGCGCTTGGTGTCGGCGATCTGCGGCGTTGTCACGCTGACGATGACATATGGTTCATCCGCACTCGATCCCTGATCCCAGTCGGTCTCGCCGAAGCAATGGAGGCCGGTATAGTGGACGACGACATCTCGAAGGTCGATCGCGCCGGTGTCGGGCCACCAGTATATGCCGCCGTTTTCAAACAAATTGGCGCGGCCTCCTTCGGCAAATTCGGTCTCGTCGGTGGTTGGGTACCCCAGATATGACCGCTCCCAGCCCAAGCTTTCCCACTTCTTTCGAATGTCGCCGTAAACCACGTTGGCTCCTGTGTTCGGCGTCCAGTAGATCGAGCCGGCGTTGGCAAAATGGTTGTAGCGCCCGACGCCGTCGGGAGTTCCGGTTTCGTCGGTGACCGGATAGCCGAGAACAGAGCGCTCCCAGCCCATTGCTGCCCATTTGCCGCGAATTGCCCCCCAAATCGCTTGAGCACCGGTATTCGGCGTCCAGTAGATTGAGGCAGTGTTGTTGTTGAAGTGATTGTATCGGCCGACGCCGTCGGGAGTTCCGGTTTCGTCGGTGCAGGGAATCCCCCACGCGAGACCGCCAAGTGCGATCCATTTCCTATAGATTTCGCCATGGATCTCAAAGGCGTTGTGCATGGCATCGTTGTAGCAAATGCATAAGCCATTCTTGAGATACCAGGCTTTTCCAGTGTCCTTCCGGTCGATCTCAGCGAAGCCGGCGCCTCCAAGGGAGTTGTACTTTTGCTGTATGACGGCTTCCGGCGAGAGGAGCGACCAAGGCCCGATCCTGAGCTGATCGGAAAGTCTTGTGGCTCCAGCGCGGGCGGCGCCGGCACGCACTCTCGAAGTTGCTCTGGCAGTATACGGCATGACCTTTTTCCTTCCTGTGAGTGTTGGTATCGGGGGCTTCAGGCCTCCGGCGATCGGTTGTGATCGACGGGCCGAGGTTCCCAGACCGCGACTTACGGACGGCTTACGGAGTTCCGAGCTGCGCCAGAGCAATTCCAGGAAAAGTGTGAAACGGTTTTCCGTCCGGGATTGCGCAAAAATAAGAGATAGAGCGGTTCGGCGTTTCCGTGAAACGATGAACCGGTCTAGAGAAACGGGCGCACGAGCGAACGCAGCAAAGGCGAGGGCTCGTCATCGCCGGTCGAAGCGAGCGCGCGTTCATAGCGCCGGTAATCCTCGATGGCGCCGGCATGGTCGTTCCTGGAGAGGCTCTCCTGGATGAGCGTGCCATGGAGTTTGGCCGATTCCGGGTAGAAATCGAGGGCACGCCGGCACGCCTGGCGTGCCCGATCCGCGTTGCCTTGGCTCTGCCAGTGTTTGGCGATCCGCACGGCAAGCTCCACAAACCCGTCCCGCACCCGGTCGGCCGCGGCGTTCGACCAGGCGGGCGTCGGGCCATTCGAGAAAAGCGGGCCGACAAAGCCTTCCAGCAGCATCTCCTGCTCCTCGATTGCGCTGTCTCTTCGGCCCGACAGGACGCGTTTCAGCCGGTCTTCCCAATCCTGCAGATCGATCCAGACCTTGTCGGCAGCGAGCCGCAAACGGCCTTCTCTCAGCGTTACGAGTTCGCCTTGCCCGAGCAACTTGCGCAAACGATGTAGCGCCTGCTCCAAGGCCGCTCTGGCCTGGTCGCCGTCGAGGTCGGGCCAGAGCCAATCCTGCAGGGTTTCCACAGAACAGACCTGGTCCCTCGACAGGCAGATAATGCGCAATATGTCGAGCGCGCGGGTAGGTTTGGCACCGGGCGCGACCTCGGCGCCATCGATCTCGAGGCGGAAGCCTCCCATCAAGTGGATCCTGAGCGGCCAAGGCCACTGGGCGGGTCGGCCAGCGGGCGGGACCAGATATCGCGCCCGAACGACGCGGCGGCAGAGATCGATGTCGATCTTTCGCTCCAGCGCGTCGGCGACCAGATCGGCCAATAAGTCCGGCAGGTTGAGCAGGATTGCGGAGGGGTTTACCTCGCGCAACGCCTCCATGAATTCAGCCAGACGAGCGCCATAGGGCGCGCCGCCGTTCCACTTCTGCTCCAGGGCCTGGGCGGCCAGAATGCTCAGTTCGACACGCTGGCGGGGGCCGCCGCTCAGCCTTTCGACGATTTCCTGAAGTAGCGCAATGGCCTCCGCCGGACGCCGATCGGCCAGCAGAACCTGGTATTTGGTGACGTAATGCGGCCAGCGTTCGATCATCGGCTCGTTCGCCCGCTCGATGGCATCCATGAAGACATCGCAGTCGAGATAGGCCTTATCGAAGTCGCCATTGCGCGTGTGCATCGCCGCATGGCAATCGGCGACCACCGCGACCTGGGTTGTGAACCTGCTGTCCGCAATCTCGCCCAGGCGGGAAACCAGCGCATTGAACTCCGAGAAGTTGTTGTGAAGCTTCATCAGCAATTGAAGCTGATAGAGGGCGCTGAACTCGACGCCCCGCAAGGCATGTTGCTCCCCTATGGTCGTGGCTCGTCGCAAGGCATCCTCGGCCGAGTCGTAGACAAAGCCGCGCCGCGAATAGGGGAAGTAACGGCCGCTGGCCGAGCCAAAGGACACCAGCCACATGCCGAGCACCAGCGGCGGGATATCCGGATGTTCGAGATCGGCGGCAACGCTGTCCACGGCATTGGCAAAAATGTCGCGCTGCCCCGACGAGGTCGCGTAGTCGATGAGCGCTTCGCTTGCCAGCAGGCGCAACTCGACCGAATCCTCGATCGGCAGACGTATCAGGCGCTGCTGGATATCATTCACGAGGCGCTTCGCGTCGTGGGCTTCGAATTCGCCAGGTTCGGCGAAATCGATGGCCCGCAGGATGCCGAGCCTGACCATCATGAGTTCCTCCGGATCCAAATCCGGCAATCCCTTGGCAAGAAGCTGTGAGGCTCGGCGCGTCCACTCCGCCAGCCCCTCATGCGTACGCCAGCTGGCGGTCTTGACCACGACCGCCCGCGCGACGGTCAGGCATTGGCCGCGCATGTCGGTGTTCTCGAATGCTTGCCATGCCTTGGAGAAGTGCGGTTCGGCCTTCGCATCGTCCGATGCGAAGGCAACGCCCAGCCAATAATGGACCCACCCGTCCATCTGGTCGGACGGCAGCCTGTTGCACCATTCGACGAAGCTGGCCCGGCGCCCTTGCGAGAGAACGCCGTTAGCGCACTCCAGAATGAGCTGGCGTGCCAGCGGCCAGGCGCTCGCCTGCAACGCCAGCAAGATTGCCGCGTCGGTTTTGCCTGCCTCGTGCAGGACCTTTGCTGCCTGCTCGCGCAGCCTGGAACGGTCCGCTTCCGTCACGCGCCAGTCCAGCAGGCCGGCAAGGTATTCGCGCAACAAGTCATGCAGCTGGAAGGCGGCGCCGCCCGGACCGTCGCGCGTGATCAGCAGCTGGCGATGCTGCAGCCGCTCCAGCAGGCGAGCAGCCTGCGGCGAGCCCAGGAACGCATCGGCAAGCTCCGTGCTGATCTCCGGCAGAAGGTTGAGCCTGATAAGCAGATCCTGGTCCTCCGGCGCGATGTCGCGCAGGAAATAACGTCCGACAATCTCCCGAAGGCCGGCGCCTCCGGCAAGGCCGGTCTGCGAAAGCGGGTAGTACATTCCGGCGTTGGCCAGCAGGAGAAGGCCCACCGCCCAGCCGCGCGCCTCCGAAATGTCGCCGACCTCGGACGGCGATTGCGAGCGGGCGGCGACGAGGTTGCGTGCCTCCGCAGGCGAAAACTCCAGCAGCGTTTGGTTGAGGACCGGCAACTGTCCCGACAGCACGAGGTCGGCGACATCGCCCTCGGGCAGCATCCGCGATGTGCAGATGCAGCGGATGGTGTTGGGGCGTTCGCGCAACAGGATCGCCAGCGTCCGGCGGAAGCCTGGCGCGTCGGCACGATGCAGATCGTCGAGGACCAGGATCGTGCCGGGATCAAGCCGCGAGAAATAGGTGCGGAAGAACAGCCGCGCGAAATCGTCGGAATTGTCGGCATATTCCGGACCGAAGACGGGCATGCCGGCATGCCTGCCGTCGAGCGACAGCGTCAGATAGTGGAAAAGGCGCGCAACGTCCTGGTCCTCGGTGTCGACGCGATACCAGTTGTACGCCGATTCGCCTTGCTTCAGCCCGCCGTGTTCCAGCCCGCCTTGTTCCAGAAAGTCGATCACCGCGGTGGTCTTGCCGTATCCACCAGGCGCCGCCAGCCAGCATGCACCGCTGTCGAGGGCCTGCGAGAGCAGCGCCACTACGCGCGGACGGCTGACAATTCCCACTGGCCGGGGTGCCGAGAGCTTTGCTATCTCGCGCGGCGCGTCCCGGAAGGATTTATCCATTGTGAGGACTCTCGCAGCGCAGTCGCCTCGCGAAAACAGGTAATCGATTCGCCCGCAACAACAAATCGCCGGCCGGCGTTGTGCTCGCCTGACGTGCCGTGCTCGCCGGCAAGGGTCGCGGTTATCCCTTGTGTGACATGATATGCGAAACCCCGATACTCACGTCGGCGGTGTGTCTTGCCATCACTGCGTTCATTCGCATTGCAATCGTCGCATAGCCGTTTCGTTCCTGGTCGGTAACTTCCGAGGGCTTGAAGAGCCAAGGAAGGGGTGCAACCTGCGCGTCCTCGAAATTGGCCGGCAGATTCGATGGCAAGGCCTTTTTTCCTAAAGGCAGCTCTAGCCCAAGGTCACTAAATTCCTCCTCGAGGCTGGCGTGCAGATGAGAAAGCACCACATAGATCGCCAGCTTTGATCTAGTCCTTTCTGTGTTGTTTTGACTGTACTCTTGAAGAGCCTCGTCGAACGATGGCGATACGTCGGTTTCAGCAGCGGTAGCTCGTGTTGCAACAGCACCGACCAGGGCAGTCGCTGCCACTCCTGTAAGACCTACAAAATCACGTCTTGTCGTGCTGGTCATAGTGAATTCCCCTCGGTTTTGAAGACGGGCCAAGTCTGGCAAGGATGAGGCGCAGTGGCAATAGGCCGCATACTCTACTGGTGTAGAGGACCTTTACGTCGCCGATGTGAATCCACCCGGCGATGAGCGGGTCTTCGGCATGCAAGCAGGCAAGGGATTCGAAAAATCCGCTGGTGGAGCTGAGGAGGATCGAACTCCTGACCTCGTCATTGCGAACGACGCGCTCTCCCAGCTGAGCTACAGCCCCGTCCAGCGGATGGGGCTTTTATCGGCCGCTGCGGTTTCCTGTCAAGGCTGCGCTTGCTGCCGAAATGCCGTTCGGCCGTTGGTCCGGCTTCGCCATGCGGCGGAAGGCGGCTCTTGCCGCTTTCCCCCACAGTGGCTACATGTCGGCAACAATCGGAGACCGGCATGATCGCCCTCATTCAGACCATTGTCATGGCGCTTGACCTTTACTGGTGGATCATCATCGCCTCGGCGATATTTTCCTGGCTCTACGCCTTCAACGTCGTCAACTCCCGCAACCAGTTCGTCGATACCATCAGCAACATGCTCTATCGGCTGACGGAGCCGGCGCTGCGGCCGATCCGCCGCTTCATGCCCGATCTCGGCGGCATCGACATCTCGCCGATCATCCTGCTGCTGATCCTGTTCTTCATCCGGCAGTTCCTGCTCACCACCGTGCTTTCGCTGGTCGTCTGAGTTCAGGCGTCCCATGAGCGCGCCGTTCCGCACGCGCACCGACGGCATCGACCTGTTCGTCCGGCTGACGCCGAAAGCGGCGATGGACAGGCTGGAGGGGATCGAGACATCGGCGGATGGGCGAAGCTATTTAAAAGCCCGCGTCCGCGCCGTGCCGGAAAACGGGGCCGCCAATCGAGCGCTGGAAAGGCTGGTCGCCAAGGCGCTTGGCGTGGCCGCTTCAGCGGTCTCGATCGTCGCTGGCGACACCGCGCGGTTGAAGACGCTGCGCGTGGTTGGCGATCCCGCGGCGCTGGCGAAACGCATCGATACGCTGGGCACGCCTGGCCCATGATCTCGGCTCGCTCACCCACCCCCGCAGAAAAAAGGCCGGGCTGCAAAGCCCGGCCAGATATGAAGGTCGAAAACCTTCAGAGGGGAACGCGCCGGACGAATGGGAGGAAACATCCGACGCGGATTGCATATGGGTTGGCGTCGACGTCGTTTCAATGAGGTCGGGGAACCACCGTCGCGACAGGCTTTTAAACATCTCGATTATCTGATCAGCAGCTCGACGAGGCCGATCCGTCCTATCGCGACCGATGCGGCAGGACACGCACCGCAACCCCGACCGGGAAGCTCAATATGACCACTACTCGAGTCCTATTCTTCGATGTTCTGGGAACCGTCGTTGACTGGCGCAGCGGTATCGCAAGGGAGGCCGGCGCCTTCCTAGCGCGAAATGGTGCACAGCAGGTCGATCCTGGGTGAATTCGCCGATGCGTGGGCGTTGCGCTATGACGCCTCGACCGAGGCGGTGCGGACAGGGCACCGGCCTTTTGTTTCACTCGACGTGATCAACCGGGAGAATCTGGACGCCACTCTCATCCAGTTCGGGCTGACCCCATCCGCGCTGCCAGCCACCGAACTTGAGGAACTCAATCTCGCCTGGCACCGGCTGGAGCCGTGGCCCGATTCGCTGAAAGGCCTTGCGAGGCTGAAGGAACGCTTCATCATCGCGCCCTTTCGGGGGGCAATACCCGGCTGTTACTGGATATGGCCAAGCGCGCCGGCCTGCCTTGGGACACCGTCCTTGGCTCGGATGTGTTCGGCACCTACAAGCCTGCGCCACAGGCTTATCTCCGCGCAGTGGAGATCCTGGGGGTGCGACCTTCGGAGGCCGTGTTAGTCGCCGCGCATAATAACGACCTGGCCGCGGCACGAAGGTGCGGTATCGGAACCGCCTTTGTTGCTCGGCCAAGAGAGCATGGCCCGGCGCAGACGACCGATCTCTCGCCTCTTGAGAGCTGGGACTTCGTGACCGACGACCTTGTCCATCTCGCCCAAGTTCTCCCGTAGGCAGAGGGCAGAAAACCTAAGCGATGTCGTCGCGGATGCAGGCCTTCAGATGGCCCTCGGCTGTCGCCCTCAGCGGCGGCACAGCCCCGGCGCAAGCCTCCAGCGCAAACGGGCAACGGGTCCGGAAAACACAGCCCGACGGCGGGTTCGCCGGACTGGGAATATCGCCTTTGAGCACCTGCCGGCCTTGCCTGGCCAGCGGATCGAGCGACGGAATGGCTGACAGCAGCGCGCGCGTGTAGGGATGCTGCGGCCGGGCATAGAGTTCGGCCGCCGGCGCAACCTCCATGATGCGCCCGAGATAGAGCACGATGACCGTGTCGCAGATGTACTCGACGACGGCCAGATCGTGCGAAATGAACAGCATGGTCAGGCCGAGCCGGAGCTGCAGGTCGCGCAACAAATTGATGATTTGCGCCTGGATCGAGACGTCGAGTGCCGAGACCGGCTCGTCGGCGACGATGAATTCCGGCTCGAGCGTCAGCGCACGGGCGATGCCGATGCGCTGGCGCTGGCCACCCGAGAATTCATGGGCGTAGCGGTCATAGGCGTCGACCGGCAACTCGACCGCGGCAAGCGCCTTCTCGGCCTTCGCCCGCCGCTCGGACTTCTTGCCAATGCCTTGAATGTCCAGGCCTTCGGTGAGGATCTGCCCGATCGTCATGCGCGGCGACAGGCTGGCGAAGGGGTCCTGAAAAATATACTGCATCTTGCGGCGCTGGCGGCGCAACTGGGCGGCACCCAGCCTGGTGATGTCGGTGCCGTCATAGCTGATTTGGCCGGATGTCGGCTCGATCAGACGCAGCACCGAGCGGCCGATCGTGGTCTTGCCGGAGCCGGATTCGCCAACCAGGCCGACCACCTGGCCGCGCGCGACATCAAAGGAAATATCGTCCAGCGCCCTGACCACCGGGCCACGCGAGAACGCTGTCGGCGCAAAATGCTTGGTCAGGTTTTTGACCGAAAGGAAGGGGGCGTCCACCATCAAAGCTCCTCCCAACGCAGGCAGCGGCTTTGCTGGGTCGGCGTCGCCGCAAACAATGGCGGGACCGCGGCGCGGCAGGCAGCGATAGCCATCGGGCAACGCGGCGCGAACGAACAGCCCTTGGGCAGCAAGGCGAGCGAGGGAACATTGCCGGCAATGGTCGGCAGCGGCGTTCCCGCCGCCTTCAGCGCCGTGGCCTGGCCGAGCCGCGGCACCGAGCGCATCAACCCCGCGGTATAGGGATGACGCGGACGGGTGAACACTTCGCTCACCGGACCTGTTTCGACGATACGCCCGGCATACATCACCGCTACCCGGTCGGCGATTTCGGCTACGAGGCCGAGATTGTGAGTGACGAACAGGATGCCCATGCCGCGCTGCGCCTGCAGCTCGGCCAAAAGATCGAGAATCTGGGCCTGGATAGTGACGTCCAACGCGGTCGTCGGCTCGTCGGCGATCAGCAAGCCTGGATCGCAGGACAGGGCCATGGCGATAGTGGCGCGCTGGCGCATCCCGCCTGACAGCTCGTGCGGATACTGCCGCGCCCGCCGCTTCGGATCGGGAATGCCGACCTGCTCCAGCAGCCGCACAGCGTCTGCTTCTGCCTCGCGGTGCGATTTGCCGAGATGGATGCGGATCGGTTCGGCGATCTGCTCGCCGATCGTGTAGACCGGGTTGAGGCTGGTCATCGGCTCCTGGAAGACCATGCCGATCTCGTTGCCGCGTATCTTGCGCAACGACTCGCCATCGAGGCTGGTCAGCTCGGTGACCGTGCCGCTCTTGCTCCGTAGCGCGATCGATCCCTCAGCAATATGTCCGACCCTTTTCGGCAACAGGCCGATGATCGACAGGCTGGTGACGGATTTGCCGGATCCGGATTCGCCGACGAGCGCCACCGTCTCGCCGGAGCCGATCGTCAGGTCGACGTCCGCTACCGCCGCGATGTCGCGCCCCGCAATGCGGAACACCGCGCGCAGGCCGGAAATCGAGAGGATCGGCGCGACACTCAGCGGAGCAGCCCCACATCGCGAAGGATCATGTCGATCTTCGCGGTTTCCTCCTCGTTCAGGCTGCGTTGCGGCCGCGCCATGGTGTTCGAGGCGATGATGCCGAGGCTCTTCATCGCTGCCTTGAAGGCGCCGACGCCGGCCGTGCCGGCGCTTGTCCTGCCAAGCGATATCCAGACGATCTCGAACAGCTTTAAAAGCCGCTCCTGTTCCACCCGGGCCTCGGCATGCTGGCCGGCCTGCATCAGCTTCCACAGCCTGACGTAACCATGCGGGTCGACATTGGCGAGGCCCGGCACGACGCCATGCGCACCCATGGCCAGCACGCTGTCGACCAGGATCTCGGAGCCGGTCATGCCGAAGAAACCCGGGTCATCGGCCATGTCCTTGAGCACGTAACGCAGATTGCCGTCATCGCCGCTGGAATCCTTGATGCCCGCGATGGCGCCTTCCCTGGCGAGGCCGACCGTGGTCTTGCGCTCCAGCTTGATGTGAACGCAGACCGGGATATCGTAGGCGATGACCGGAATGTCGATCGCATCCTTGATATAGCGGAAGTGATCGCCGATCTCCGACTGGCTGGTGCGGGTATAAAACGGCGCGGTGACGACGATGGCGTCGGCGCCGGCCGATCTGGCGATGCGGGCGTGGTTGATGACACGATCGGTCGTCGGATCGATCACCCCGACGAAGATCGGAACCCGGCCGTTATTGACCTTCACCGCGTGCTCGATGATGGCCCTGCGGCCGGCCTCGTCATGGAAGACCACCTCGCTGGTCGAGCCGAGCACGAACAGCCCGTGAACGCCGCCGTCGAGCAGGTTTTCGATCGTCCGGGTGAACGACGCAAAATCGATGCTGAAGTCGGAATTGAGCGGAGTAACGACAGGCGGCACGACGCCGGTAAACAGGGGCATTTTGATGAACCTTTGAGGTCAGTTGAGATCGGAACGAGGGTCGAATGCGTCGCGCAAGCCGTCGCCAATGAAATTGATGGCGAGCACGGTGAGCACCAGTGCGGCGCCGGGGAACATCCATTGCCACGGGTATTGTTCGAGCACGACGGTGGAGCGGGCGAGATTGAGCATGTTGCCCCAGCTGGCTTCGGGCGGCGCGATGCCAAGGCCGAGGAAGGACAGGCCGGCCTCGAGCAGGATGGCGTTGGCGATCTGCAAGGTGGCGTAGACGACCAGGATATCGATGCAGTTGGGCAGGCCGTGCCGGAACAGCAGATGCGGCAGCCCCGCCCCCATGCCGCGGGCGGCGACGACGAAGTCGCGCTCGCGCAGTTCGAGCAGCCGGGCACGCACCATGCGCGACAGCACCGGCCAGGAGAGCAGCGAGATCACCAGGATGGTCGGGGCGATGCCGGTGCCGGCAATCGAAGCCAGCACTAGCAGGAAGATCACCGGCGGCAGCGTCATCGCCAGATCGACCAGGCGCATCACCATTCCGTCGACGAGACGCCCGCCAAAGCTGGCGACGGCGCCGACCAGGAAGCCGATGACGGTCGAGATAGCGACCGAACAGATGGCAACCAGCAGTGAGATCCGCCCGCCTTGCAGCAACCGGGCCATGACATCACGCCCGACGCCATCGCTGCCCAGCCAATGAATGGCGGACGGCGCCTTGTTCATCGCCCTGAGGTCGATGGCGTTCGGGCCGAACGGCCACCACAGAGGATAGGTCGAAACCGCCAGCAGGACTGGAATGACGATCAAAAGCCCGGCGCGCGCCGCACGGTTTTCAAAAAAGCGGTCGAACGCGCGGCGAAGCGGGCCTTTGGTTTTCGACACGGCGGCCGGGTCGACCGATGGGTCCGGCGCGGTGATTGCCATCAAGCCACCTGAATGCGCGGGTCGACGACGGCATAGACGACGTCGGTCAAGAGGTTGACCAGGATGACGCAAACGCCGATCACCAGGGTGGCGCCCATAATCACCGGGTAATCGCGGGTGCCGACGGCGTTGACCAGAAGCAGTCCCATGCCCGGCCAGTTAAACACGCTTTCCAGGAAGATGGCACCGCCGATGGCGATACCGACGGTCGAGCCGATCAGGGTAATGACTGGCAAGAGCGCATTGCGGGTCGCGTGCTTGATGATCACCCAGAACTCGCGCACGCCCTTGGCACGCGCCGTCCGCACGTAATCCTGGTTGAGCACTTCCAGCAGCGAGGCGCGCATGTAACGCATGATCAGCGCGGCATGGCCGATGGACAGCAGGCAGGCGGGCAGGACGAGGTGCGCAAGCACATCCGTCGCCGAGAACGGCGCACCGGCAGTCTGCATGCCGCCGGACGGCGCCCAGCGCAGCAGCACCGAGAAGAAATAGAGGCCAAGCAGCGCCGTCAGGAAAGCCGGGCTGGAGATGCCGATGAACGACAGCACCGACAGCGCGATGTCAGACGGTTCGTTGCGGCGCACCGCGCTGAAAATGCCGGCGGAAATGCCGAGCACGATGGCGATCGCCAGGCCCGTGCCCATCAGCAGCGCGGTCGGGCCGATGCGATCCATGACCAGTGGCAGCACGGCAACGCCGCTGCGCTGGATCGAATAGCCGAAGTCACCGCTCAGCGCCGCACGCAGCCAGGCGAGATATTGCACGGGAAGCGGCCGATCGAGCCCGAGCCGTTCGCGCAGGCCCTCGAGGTCGGAAGCCGACATCGGCACAGAGGGATTGATGTAGGCGTCGATCGGATCGCCCGGCGCCAGCCGCAACAGGATGAAGATGAGGACGCTGAGCGCGACCAGCATCAGCAATCCTGTGGCGCTGCGGCGGGCGATGAAGCTCAACATGGGCTTTCCGTGGCGGTGGCAGGCGGCGCCAAAGTGGTCCCGCCTGCTCGCTTGGTTGCGGGGTTCTTACTGGATGTCCCAGCGCTCGGGGTGAGCTGCGTAGGGGCCGCCGCCCGGCGCCGGCGTCCAGACGAAGTCACGCAGCTTGTTGGAGGCCACGCCATAGCGGTTGGCCACCCACAACGTCGCCCAGGGCAGCTCCTTGTTCATCACCTTGCAGACCTCCTGCCAGGAGGCGTCGAGCTTGGCCGGATCGGTCTGGCCGAGCGCGGCGTCCAACGCGGTGCTCAGGTCGTCGAACTCGATACGCATGGTGTTGAAGCCTGCCGGCGGGATCTGCGACTTGTTGAGCCCGGGATTGAGGCCGGCTGGATTGGGGCCGTTCTGCAGGCCGGCATAGACCATCGGAAATGCGTTCCAGTCCGGCGTGCCTTCCTTGTAGACGATGCCGTTATAGGTCGGCGTATCGACAACCCGCGGCACCACATTGATGCCGACCTCGGCCAGCATCGACTGGACAGCGGCCATCACATTGGCCGCTTGTGGCGAGCCGTAATAGGTCAGCAAGGTGATCGGCTTGTCGCCGTTGATCTTGTCCCAGCCCGCCTCGGCCAGCAGCGCCTTGGCCTTTACCGGATCGTAAGCATAGGGTTCGAGGCCTGCGGGAACCAGATGCGGCGCGACATAGCCGCAATTGGCCGGCTTGGCGGCACCGCCATAGAGGCTGTCTATGATCGCGTTGCGGTCGATCGCATACATAATCGCCTGGCGGACACGGATATCCCTAAACAGGTCGACCTTCTGGTTCAGGCCGATATAGTTGACCACATAGGAGGCACCTTCGATCACCTTGAAATTGCTGTCGCTCTTGAACGATGCCGCATCGTCGGGCTCGACATAGGTGAACTGGATCTCGCCGGCGCGGAGCGCGGCGACGGCCGCCGCCGGCGACTCGAAATAGCGGTTGATGAGCACGTCTACCTTCGGCTTGCCGCCGCGATAATCGTCATCGGCTGCCAGTTCAACGTATTGGTCGGTCACGTAGCGTTTGAACTTGAACGGGCCGGTGCCGACCGGAGCGGTCGACCACCAGGTGCTTGTCGCCAGCGATTCCGGCGGCAGAGCGGCCAGGGCATGCTCCGGCAGGATCATCAGCTGCGAGAGGATCGATAGAAACGAGCCGTTCGGTTTCGATAGCTTCACCACTGCGGTGTGGTCATCCGGTGCATCGACCGAGGCGATGTTGGCGAGGCGGGCGGCAAACAGGCTGCCGGAGGCCTTGTTCTTGGCAAGCTCGAGGGTGAACTTGACGTCCTTCGAGGTGAACGGTTTGCCGTCATGCCAGGTCTCGTTGACCAGGTTGAACGTATAGCTCAGCTGGTCGTCGCTGATCTTGTAGTCCTTGGCGAGGTCGCCTTCGATATCGGTTAGCCCGGCATTGTAGATGACCAGCGGTTCAAAATAGGTGCTGAGCCAGGTGTAGCCGCCCGTCGCGACCAGCGGGTTGAAGTTCTTGGGAAAACCGCCGGGGCCGACGTCGAAGCCGCCCGCAATGGTCTTGGCGCTTTGTGCCTGGACACTGGTCAATGGGGCAATGCTGGCGAGCAGCAGCCCGGCGACTGAGAATGCGATAGTCCTGATGCGCATGGTTTCCTCCCTTGGCATAGTCAGGTTGTTCTTCAGCTTGCTCGGTTTTTGGCGATAACCTGCTGGATTCCCCGGTAATGGTCGTCGAGCCGCCCACGCGCCTGGTCGACATCCTTGGCGGCGACAGCCTCGACGATCTCGTGATGGTCGCGCCATGTCGCCAGCGGCGTCGGATTGTCGAGATTGGTGAAATTCGAGGCCTTGTTGAACGCTATCCAGAAGATGTCGATCAGCGCGCTCAGCATGTGATTGTTCTGGCAGCGGAACAGCAGCTGATGGAATTGCTGGTCCTCTTCGGCGAAGCTCTCATGGCGCTCGGCACGTTGCCGCATGCGCTCGGTCAACTGGCGCAGCGCCTCGATGTCCTCGGCGCTGATCATCTCGATCGTCTTGGCGATGAGGCCGGTTTCCAGCACGCGACGGATTTCGCGCAGCTCTTCGACGTCGCGCAGCGAATCCTGCAAACCGTATGCCAGGTTATCCAGCAGCGGCTTGAACGAGAACTCCTTGACGAACACGCCGATGCCGCGTCGCGTCTCCAGGATGCCGATCGATTCCAGCGCCTTGATGGCTTCCCGCACGGAGTTGCGGCCGACGCCGAGCCGCTGCGCCAGGAACGTCTCCGGCGGCAAGGGATCGCCGGCCTTGAGCTGGTTGCTTTCGATATAGGCCCTGAGGCTTTCCTGCACGGTGACGTGAAGGAGCGGCGGTCTGCTCAACGGTTCGATCGACTTCAATTCCGCCATCCCACTGCTTTCATCGTCCGCCGGATTAGCCTGCCCGCCGCTTGTCGTATAGCTACTTGTAGGATATCCTGCAAGCCCATAACAAACCTGCTGCCTCCGAATGAAGATTGCCCTCGCCGGCTCGAGCCACTGGCACGCCGAAATGCACCTCGACGCCGCACGCTTTTACGGTGCGGAGATCGCCGGCATCTGGGACGAGGATCCTGGCCAAGCGCATGCGTTCGCCGCGAACCGCGACCTGCCGTTTATCGAAGATTTCGCGGAGATACTCTCCAGCCCGCCGGATGTGATCCTGTTGATGGGGCACCCTTCGATGGTGCCGGCGCGGGCACGCGCGATCATCGAGGCAGGGATACCGCTGATCCTGGAGAAGCCGGCGGCCAGCCATACGAGGGAACTGATAGCGCTGCGCGAGATTGCCAGACAGCAGCAGGCTTTTGTCGCTGTTCCCCTGCCCAACCGTTTCGGACCGGCCGTCACGGCATTTGAACGGCTGCGCCGGCAAGATCGCGCCGGTGCAGTGGCACATTGCCAATTCCGGCTGGTCAATGGCCCGCCGCAACGCTACATCGCCGACGGTGTCGCCTGGGTCCTCGACCCGGCGGTTGGTGGCGGGGGTGCGTTGAGGAATCTCGGCATACACGGCGTCGACGCGGCACTCAGCCTCGCAACCGGCAAGCTCGGCCTGAAAAGCGTTTCGATCGCGAACCGCATCCATCCCGGCCCGGTCGAGGATCACGTACTTCTGGTGCTGGAAGACGAGGCCGGAGCGCTGTTCATCGTCGAGGCCGGCTACACCTTTGCTTCGATGCGCCCCGGCGGTGACTTCGAGTGGCGCATCGTCAGTGCCAATGCGACCCTGGTCGATCATGGCGACCATGCCATCTGCGCAACGCTCGACGATGCGGCAATCGTCGACTTGCCGGTCGAGCTGCCGGCAACGCGCTATCGTCTGTTCATGCGCGATACGCTTGACCGGCTGGCGAGAAACGCGCCTCCGTCCGCGTCCATCGAGGATTATGTTGCGGCGGTGTCGCTGATCGACGCCGCTTATGAAAAGGCAGGACGATGATTGGAATAGGCATTATCGGCGCCGGCGATTTCGGCGCAGCCCATGCGCGGGCAATCCGTGAGGTTGGAGGCATTCGTCTCGTTGCCGCCTCTCGTGGAAATGCCGATGCGCTGCAGCAATTCACCGTCGAACATGGCGGCCGCGGCTACGCGGACTGGCGAAGGCTGCTGGACGACAAGGAGGTCGACGCGGTCCTCATTGCCAGCCCGCACCATCTCCATGCCGAAATGGCCATCGGCGCTGCAAAGGCCGGCAAGCATATCCTGCTCGAAAAACCGATGGCGCCGACGGCGGCCGCCTGCGATGCGATCAATGCCGCCGTGGCCGAGAGCGGCGTCAAGCTGATGGTCGCCCACCTCATGCATTTCGCCCTGCCCTGCATGGCTGCCAGAGAAAAGCTGGAGGAAGGAGCGCTTGGCCGGCCGCTCGCCGGATCGAGCTGGATCATCAAGCTGTGGATGGAGCACAATCGCCGCGATTGGCATCTGCGCAAGACGACCGGCGGCGGCATGCTGTTGACGGCCGGCATCCACGCGCTCGACCGCCTCGTCTGGCTAATGGATGACGATGTCGTGTCGGTGAGCGGCATGCTCGGCGCCAAGTTCCATGACCAGGAAGCAGACGACAGCGCCCTGCTTGGATTGCGTTTCGCCGGCGGCGGCATCGGCCAGGTGCAGAGCGTCGGCTATCGCACCGGCGCCACCACCTACGCCATGGATCTGGTCTGCGAGCGGGGAACGCTGCGCATCGACATGGATCGCGGCACGATGCTTGGCCGCGAGACGGTCTGGACCGAGCTGCCCGGTTCCTTTGAGCCGAACTGGATGCATAACGCGCTGGTGCGCGAATGGAGCGCAATGCGCGATGCCATTGCCGACGACACGCCGGTGCCGGTCGACGGTATCTATGCACGCAAGATCATCGCCATTATCGAGGCTGCCTTTGCGTCGAACGAAACCCGCCGCGAACACGAGATCGCCGGTGCACGCTGACCTTAACAACCACCTGGCCTGCTTGCCCGCACACGCGCCGCGCGGCGTCTGGGGCGCAGTGATGCTGGCCATCGACCATCGCGGAGCGATCGACTGGCAGGCGACGGAAGAGACGATCGCCCGGCTCTGCGCCTCAGGCGTCGACGGCGTCTATTCCAATGGCACGGCCTGCGAATTCCATTGCCAGACCGAGCCCGAATTTGACCGGCTTTGTGAGTTGGTCGCAACCATAGCCGGCCGCGCGCGCCTTCCTTTCCAGATCGGCATCAGCCAGTCCAATCCGCGCGTCGCGCTGGAGCGGCTGACGCGGGTCGCCGCACTTCGCCCGACGGCGGCTCAATTCACCTTGCCCGACTGGTGGCCGCCCAGTGACGACGAGATCATGCGCTTTGCCGGCGGCCTCTGCGAAGCTGCGCCCGAGACGCCCCTGGTGCTCTACAACCCGCCGCACGCCAAGCGCCGCCTGACGCTCGACGCCATCGCCAGGCTGCGTGCGGCCGTGACATCGCTGGTCGGCGCCAAGCTGCCGGGCGGCGACGCCGGCTGGTATGCCGATATGCGTCGCAAACTGGACGGATTTTCCGTCTTCGTCCCCGGCCACACGCTGGCAACAGGCTATGCTGGAGGGGCCCATGGCAGCTATTCCAACGTTGCCTGCCTCAACCCGAAGGGCGCGGTACGATGGTGGCAAATGATCCGCACCGACACGGCCGCCGCTGCCGAGGTCGAGGCCCGCATACAGGCCTTCCTCGCCACACATGTCCTACCGTTTCGCACCCGTTACGATGTCGGCGATGCAGCACTCGACAAGGCGATGGCGGCGGCCGGCGGCTGGGCGCCGCTCGGCCCGCGACTGCTCTGGCCCTACAGCTCCGTTCCCGATCAGGAAATCCCGACGCTGGCCAGGGCCGCTCACGCGGCTTTCCCGGAATGGTGGTAGGGTCCGTCAGCCAAGGTGCGTGACGACGGTGGCTCTTCAGCACTCGGCTCGCGGGCCCGGTATCGCGCGTGACGCAAACGTCCCTGACGCAGGGGCATCCGCCTCGCGCCATGCCAGCGAGTTGCGCAGCAGTGCAATCGCCTCGCGGCCGGCAGTCGCAATCTCGCGCGGCCTGTCGACGCCGACGATCATGAACTCCTTGATCCCCAAAGCGGCGTAGGAAAGCAGCGACAGCGCGACCTGCGCCGGCGGCTCGGCAAGTTCGACCACCTTCTGGCAGGAGGCGGCCGGTTTGTCTTCCGAACGGATCCGGACGGGAAGCGCGAACCGCAGCTTGCCGGCCCGACCGTGTTCGGCGGCAGCGCCGCGTACGCGCTCCATTGACTGGCGGATTTCTGCAAGCGAGCCCGGCGCCAGCTCGAACACATCCGCATGCCTGCCCGCGACCCTGAGCGCGGTGCCCGACTGCCCGCCCATGCGGATGGTCACGTCGGCACCATGCGGCCCCTTGTGCGGCACATAGCCGCCTTTGACGCTGTAAAAGGCGCCTTCATGGTCGAACGGCCTGTCGTTCGACCACAACCGCTTCAGCAGCACCAGATATTCGTCGATGCGTTGCCAGACCACCGTATGGCCGGCCGGACGTGCCTCGGCATCGTCGTCGCTCAGCGGCTCGCTGAGCATCCTGAGCGACAGCCGGCCACCGCTTCTCTGGTCGAGGGCAGCAAGCTGCCGCGCCGCCACGGTTGGTTCGATCACGCCCGCCCAATGCGTGAGCACGACCTCCAGGGAGGAGGTACGGTCCAGCGTCTGGGCGGCAAGGTCCATATTGGTCAGCAGCCCGGCCTGGTCGTCGATGACGATCCTCTGGAATCCGGCATCCTCGATCAGTGACAGCTTCGTCGCGGTCTCGACAAAGTCATAGAAAAAGCTGGCGTCGGCAGCGTGGATCTTACCGGGAACATGCGTGAACTCGATCGGCATTGCCATCTCCTCCATCACGTTGGAATCAGGGCGCGCAAAAGCGCACCGGCATTCGGTTCATCAACTCCGGAATTTCTGCAAACGGCAGGCCGCTATCCCGAGGAAGCCTCGATGATCAGAGCCTTGACAATCAGGGGATCAGCCCCAGTACCACTGCCCCGGTGAATACAAACGCAAGGGCAAAGACGAGATAGGCGAAAGCGCCGGCGTAGGCCGGCCGCCACACCTGGTCGGAACCCAGCCTTTGGCCTTTGCGGGCAGTCTGAGCGTTCTGGCTATAGGACATATCGACCTCCGTCTCGGCGCTTAATCTATAAAATCAGTAGACTTTGTCGAGTGCTATTTTCGCGCGATCCTTAGAACAATTTTCTCCAAACGGCGGACAACTTAGTGCTTTTACTGCTTAGCGCTGCCTTTTGAGGCACGCCGGGATGACGGCAGAAAATGTCAGGTCCACGTGTCTGTGGCTCCTTGGCGATCCAATGGACGAAGGATAGCATCGCTGCTTCAGCGGAAAGCCGGGACGTCACGGCAAGGCAGCAGGGAGCAAAAGATGGGCACAAGACTGGCCGGCAAGGTCGCCATCATTTCGGGCGGCGCGACGGGCATGGGCGGTGCGGCCTCGGAGCTTTTCGCGGCCGAGGGCGCCAAGGTGGCGATCATCGACCGCAACGGCGAAGCGGCTGCCGCCACCTCAGCGGCAATCAGGGAACGCGGCCATGTCGCCGAGCACTGGGTCGCCGACGTATCGGATGAGGCGCAGGTCGAAGCGGCGGTGACGGGCGCGACGGAAAAATTCGGCCCGGTCACGGTTCTGTTCAACCACGCCGGCACCATCGTCATCAAGCCCTTCCTGGAGACCACGCTGCAGGAATGGGACTGGCTGCATGCCGTCAATGTGCGTTCGATGTTCCTGATGACGCGCGCCGTGCTGCCCGGCATGATCGCCGCCGGCGGCGGTTCCATCGTCTGCACCTCGTCGATCTCGGCGGTGGCGGCAACGCCGATGGAGGTGCTTTACGACACTACCAAGGGTGCCTGCCACATGTTCGCGCGCGCCATTGCCGTCGAGTTCCGCGACCGCAACATCCGCTGCAATGCGGTCTGTCCAGGCTTCATCAGGACACCGCATGGCCTGCGCGAGGTCGCCGATCTCGACAAACTCGGCGTCGATGTCTCCGACGCGGCAATGGCGGCGCAACAAGGACGGATCGGCGAGCCGGAAGAGGTCGCGAAGGCAGCCCTGTTCCTGGCCAGCGACGAGGCCAGCTTCGTCAACGGCGCCCATCTGTTCGTCGACAACGGCTTCACCGCGATGTGAAAGGCGAAGCGCCGCTACCGCTCTTCGCGCCGGAACGGCTTGAGCAGCGCCGACGGGGCTACCGCATTGCGCGACATCACCGCCATAGCGACGATGGTGAAGATGAACGGCAGCATCAGGAACGCCTCGTAAGGAATGTGTCCGAGCCCACTCGCTTGCATGCGCAACTGCAAGGCGTCGACGAAGGCAAACAGCAGTGCCGCGCCTGCCGATCGCCACGGATCCCAGCGGCCGAAAACGACGAGTGCGATTGCCACCCAGCCCCGCCCCGAAACCACGCCGAAGGTGAACGCGTTGAACTGCGCCATCGACAGGAAGGCACCGGCCAGCCCGATCAAGGCACCGCCGAGAATCACCGCCTGGAAGCGCGTAGCGATGACGCTGACGCCTGCCGAATCGGCGGCCCGCGGGTTTTCACCGACCATGCGAACAGACAGGCCCCACGGTGTGCGGTAGAGCACGACGGCGGCCAGGGGAATAGACAGCATCGCCATGTAGACCAGCGAAAACTGGTTGAACACCGCCGGCCCAAGCACCGGAATGCCGGACAGGATCGGGATCGGCAGCGTCTCGAACCCCTTGATGTTCGGTGGCACCGATTGCTGGCCGAAGATCAGCCGGTAGAGGAAATAGGCAAGGCCCGACGAGAACAGCGTCACGCCGATGCCGCAGACATGCTGGCTGAGGCCGAGCGCCACCGTGAACAGCGCGTGCACGGCGCCCATCAGCGCCCCGGTCAGCACCGCCGCTAGCACGCCAAGCCAGAGGCTGCCGCTGAGGCTCGCCGCGGTGAAGCCGGTCATTGCCGACAAAAGCATGATGCCTTCGATACCGAGATTAAGCACCCCGGCGCGTTCGGAAAACATTTCGCCCAGCGTCGCGAAGGCAAGCGGCGTGGCGATGCGGATAATCGCGGCCAGGAAGCCGACCTGGAATATCTGCTCCAGCACCGCGCTCATTTGGCTGTTCCCACGCGGCGGAGGCGATAGGCGGTGAACAGCAGCGCCACCAGCATGGCGAGCAGCGCCGTTCCCTGAATAACGTCGCTGAGGAAGGCCGGAACGCCGGTCGCCCGCGACATCGCCTCGGCGCCGGTCATCACCGCGGCAAGGAAAATCGCCGCCGGCACCACGCCGAGCGGATTGAGCCTCGCCAGCATGGCGACGACGATGCCGGAATAGCCATAGCCCGGCGAGATGTCGCTCATCACCTGGAAATGCACGCCGCCGACCTCGCCGACGCCCGCAAGGCCGGCCAATGCGCCAGACAGCAGCGCCGTCGAAATCAGCACCCGCTCGACATTGATGCCGCCATAGCGTGCCGCCTCGGGGTTTTCGCCGATGACCCTGATGCGGAAGCCGAGCGTCGTACGCGCGACCACGAACCAGATCAGGGGTGCTGCGACCAGCGCCGCGACGACGCCGAGATGCAGCCGCGTGCCTTCGAGCAGCACCGGAAAATTGGCCGTATCCTCAATCGGCGGCGAGATCGGGTAGCCGCTGAAACTATCCTTCCATGGCCCCTCGATCAGCGCCATCAGTGCGTAGAAAATGACCGAATTGAGCAGCAGCGAGCTGACCACGTCATCGACCCTGAATTTCACCCGCAGCGTCGCAGGGATCAGGGCGACGGCCGCGCCGGCGGCGGCGCCCGCCAGCGCCATCAGCAGCATGGCGAGCGGACCCGGCATCGGGCTGGCGCCGACGGCACAGCTCGCCACCGCACCGGCCAGCAATTGTCCTTCGGCGCCGATGTTCCAGAATTTGGCGCGGAAGGCGACCGCCACGGCAAGCCCGGTGAAGATCATCGGAGTGGCACGCACCAGCGTTTCGGTGATGGCATAGCTGTCGCCCAGCGACGCCGAAAACATCACGCCGTAGGCCTCAACGACACCGGCGCCGGCCAATGCGATCAGGCCGCTGCACAGGATCAGCGCCGCCCCGATGGCGAGCAGCGGCAGCGCCAGATTGAACCAGGTGGGCGTTGAGGTGCGGGCCTCGAGACGGAACATCAAGCCTTTCCCTCCGCCCCAGTCATCATCAACCCGAGTCTGGCAACGCTGGCATCGGCGCTGTCCAGCGTGCTGACGATGCGGCCCTCATACATCACCGCGATACGATCCGAGAGCATCAGCAACTCTTCCAGATCCTCGCCGATAACGATGATGCCGCAGCCCTTGGCGCGCATGTCGAGGAATTTTTCGTGGATGAAGCGCGCGGCGCCGATATCGAGGCCGCGAGTCGGCTGCGAAACAACCAGCACCTTCGGATCGAAGGCGAGTTCGCGCGCCAGAAGCGCCTTTTGCAGATTGCCGCCGGAAAGCGCCCCGGCGCGCGTCATCGGCCCGGGGCAACGTATATCGTAGGCCTTGATCTGCGCCTCGGCGAAGGCGCGGATCGCATCCGGCTTGAGCAGGCCGTTGCGGCTGAACGCCGCCGTGCCGATGCGCGGCAGCACCATGGAATCGGCGAGCGGCAGATTGGTGACCAGCCCTGTCGTCATACGGTCTTCCGGGATGCGGCCGAGGCCGAGCGCCTGCACGTCGCGCGGCGAGAACCGCGAAACTGCTTTGCCGGCTATCGTCATCTGTCCCGCATCGGGCGCTCGCACGCCGGAGATAACCTCGGCAAGCGCGCGCTGGCCATTGCCGGAGACGCCGGCGATGCCAAGGATCTCGCCGCCACGTACAGACAGCGACACGTCGCGCAGCGCCATGCCGGAATGCTGCGATGTCGAGATGCCGTCGAGCGTCAGTACCGCCGCACCCGGCGTCGATGGCCCCCTGGCCGGCGGCACGATCTCGTGGCCGCACATCAGCCGCGCCATCTCCGAAGATGTCGTGCTGGCCGGCGCATCGACGCGGCCGGCAACGCGCCCGTGCCTGAGCACGACGCAGCGATGCGTCAGCGCCCGCACCTCGTTGAGCTTGTGCGAGATGAAGATGATGCCGAGCCCCTGTGCCGCCATAGAGCGCAGCGCCGAAAACAGTCCGTCGACCTCGGTTGGCGCCAGCACCGCTGTCGGCTCGTCGAGGATCAGCAGCCTTGCGCCGCGAAACAGTGCCTTGACGATCTCGAGCCGCTGTTGCTCGCCCACCGACAGCGCCGCGACGGGGAGGTCCGGGTCGAGCGTCAGCCCGTGCTGGCGGCCGATCTCGGCAAGCCGCGCCAGCCCGCCGGGCCGGTCGATCCGGCCCGATCTGCCGGGAATGCCGATCAAGAGGTTTTCCAGCACCGAAAGCCGCGATGCGAGATGAAAATGCTGGTGCACCATGCCGATGCCGGCGGCAAGCGCATCGGCCGAGCTGTTGATCGCCACCGGCCGGCCCTGCACCAGGATCTCGCCGGCGTCAGGCGCATAGGCGCCGAACAGCACATTCATCAGCGTCGTCTTGCCGGCGCCGTTTTCGCCGAGCAGCCCGAGGATCTCTCCCGGCGCGACGCTGAGATCGACGGCTTCGTTCGCCTTGACGGCGCCAAAGCTCTTGGAGATGCCGCGCATTTCGATGAGAGGGGCGGGCAAGATGGCTCCCGGTGGGTTGATGGCGCGGATACCCCTCCCCTTGAGGGGAGGGTACCGAGCGAAGCGAGGCGGGAGGGGTCACCTCAGCTGCCTCGACTTTGACTTAAGACGATGGAGCGCGTCGCTGAGGACCCCACCCGGCCCTGCGGGCCACCCTCCCCTCAAGGGGGAGGGATCTCTCAGTCCGAGACCGGCGTATTCTCATCCACGTCGACGCGGAAATTGCCATCGAGGATCTCGGCCTTCTTCTTCTCGACCAGTTCCTTGACCTCGGCCGGCAGCGTCTTGTCGAATTTATGGTAGGGCGCGAGGTAGGAGCCCCCCTTGGCCATGCGCGAGAAATCGCCGTAGTCCTGCGCCGTGAAGACGCCGGCCTTGACCAGCTTGATCGCCTGCTCGACGGTCGGATACATATCCCAGACCGGCCCGGTGATCACCGTGTCGGGGCCGAGGCTCGACTGGTCCGACATGTTGGAGATGGCGAGGATCTTCTTCTCCGCCGCCGCTTCGATGACGCCGAAGCGCTCGGCATAGATGACGTCGACGCCGGCATCGATCTGGGCGACGGCCGCTTCCTTTGCCTTTGGCGGATCGAAGAACGAGCCGATGAAGGCGACCTTCTTCTTGATGTTGGGATTGACCTCCCTGGCGCCGGCAAAGAAGGCGTTGACCAGCCGGTTCACTTCCGGAATGCCCATCGCCGCGACGGTGCCGATCGTGCCCGATTTCGACATCTTTCCGGCGATCATCCCGGACAGATAGGCCGGCTCGTGGATCCAGTTGTCAAAAACGCCGAAATTCGGCTCGGCCGGGCCAGCGCCGGAGCCGAACAGGAAGGCCGTTTTCGGAAACTGCTTGGCGGTCCTGCGCGATTCGCGCTCGGCGGCGAAGGCATCGCCCAGCACCAGCTCATAGCCGCCTTGCGCATATTCGCGCATGACACGGCTGAAATCGGCGGTCTGCACCTTCTCCGACCATTTGTATTCGATGCCGAGTTCCTTCTCGGCCTTCTGCAGGGCGACGTGGATCTGGTTGTCCCACGGCTCCTCGATCGGCGTGGCGAAGATCGCCGCCACTTTCAGCTTCTTTGTCTTAGCGAAGGCGCTGCCCGGCAGCATCGCCGCCGCAAGGCCGAGCGCGCCCAATTCCAGCACATTGCGGCGCGAAAGTCCTTCGCGTTTCGATTGGATTCTGCTCTTCCCGTTGTCCATTGCATGCCCCTCTGATTGGCGCCGTGTCGAGCCGGCTCTCTTCTCTGGAATATCGGCGAAGGAACTATGGAGCGGTGCCCGGCTTTTGTCCACATGGTCAAATTTGAGTGGGCGGAACGCGCCATTAAATGGCCCGGCAAACCCACGCTTGCTCACAATCTCTCGAGCGCCACCGCAATGCCTTGGCCGACCCCGATGCACATGGTCGCGAGGCCGTAGCGGCCGCCGCGTTCGCGCAGTTCCAATGCCGCCGTGCCGGTGATGCGCGCCCCGGACATGCCGAGGGGATGGCCAAGCGCAATGGCGCCGCCATTCGGGTTGACGTGCCCCGCGTCTTCGGCGATGCCGAGCTGGCGCAGCACGGCGATGCCTTGGGAGGCAAAGGCCTCGTTGAGCTCGACGACGTCGAATTGCTGCGGCGTCAGGCCGAGCCGGGCACATAGCTTTTGCGTGGCCGGCACCGGGCCGATGCCCATGATGCGCGGCGCCACGCCGGCAGTGGCACCGCCGAGGATACGGGCGATCGGCGTCAACCCGTATCTTTTCACGGCTGCTTCCGAGGCGACGATCAGCGCCGCCGCGCCGTCGTTGACGCCCGACGCATTGCCGGCCGTGACCGTGCCGCCTTGCCGGAACGGCGTCGGCAACTTGGCCAACGCTTCGACGGTCGTACCCGCGCGCGGATGCTCGTCCTTTGATACGACCACCGGATCGCCCTTGCGCTGCGGGATCGTCACCGGCGTGATTTCCTTCGCCAGGCGGCCATTGGCTTGTGCGGCGACCGCCTTGTCCTGGCTGCGCACGGCAAACGCATCCTGGTCCGCGCGGGAGACCGCGAACTCTTCCGCCACGTTCTCGCCGGTCTCAGGCATCGAATCGACGCCGTATTGCTTCTTCATCAGCGGATTGACAAAGCGCCAGCCGATCGTGGTGTCGTAAATCTCGGCATTGCGCGAAAAGGCGGTTTCCGCCTTCGGCATGACAAACGGAGCACGGCTCATCGATTCGACGCCGCCTGATATCATCAGCTCCGCCTCGCCGGCCTTGATGGCGCGGGCGGCAATCATCACTGCATCCATTCCCGAACCGCAGAGGCGATTGACTGTCGAGCCGGGAACCTCCTTGGGCAGGCCGGCCAACAGCAACGCCATGCGCGCCACATTGCGATTGTCCTCGCCGGCCTGATTGGCGCAGCCATAGACGACGTCGTCAATGGCAGCCCAGTCGACGCCGGGATTGCGCTCGACCAGCGCCTTCAGAGGGATCGCGCCAAGATCGTCGGCGCGGACCGCAGACAACGAACCGCCGAAGCGTCCTATCGGCGTGCGGATGTAGTCGCAGATATAGGCCTCGGCCATTATGAAGCCTTCCCTTTTGCGCTGACGATTTCTGCTCCCGGCCCAGCCATGTTGGCCGCATTCTCCTTGAGACGAAAGCACATCTCGCCGCCGGCCGTTAGGCCAAGAGGATATCTTCCGCTCCTAAATGCGGGGAGCGGCGGATCAGCCGACGCTTTCGCCACCGTCGATCACCAGCGCCTGGCCGGTCATGAAGGACGAGCGGTCGGAGACGAGGAACAGGATCGCTTCGGCGATTTCCTCCGCGCTGGCCCAGCGCTGCATGGGGATCTTGGTGCGGACATAGTTTTCGATCGCCGCCCGCCCGCCCATCTGCGTGATGAACGGTTCGTTGAAGGGCGTATCGACCCAGCCGGGGCACAGCGCGTTGATGCGGACATTGTGTTTGGCATAGTCGAGCGACATCTGCCGGGTCATCGCCACCACTGCATGTTTTGACGTTGCGTAGGCGATCATTTCGCGGTCGTAGAACACACCCGAATTCGAGGCGGTATTCAGGATCACCCCGCCGCCTTGCGCGATCATCGACGGCATGACCAGCCTGGCCGCGAGGAACTGCGCCCGCACATTGATCCGCCAGGAGGCATCCATGCCGTCGGCGCCGACTTCGGTCAGCGTGCCGCCGACCTGGATCCCGGCATGATTGTGCAGGATGTCGATCCGCCGATGCCGGCCCAGCGTTCCTGCAATGAGCTGCTCGACCGCCGCATCCTCGCCGACATCGGTGGCGACTGCCTCGGCCCGACCGCCGGCCGCACGAATGTCGGAAGCGGTTGCTTCCCCCGCCGCCTGGTCCCTGTCGGCGATCACCACGAGCGCGCCTTCCCTGGCCATCATCATGGCGCCGGCACGCCCGATCCCCGACCCGGCACCCGTCACCACGGCGATGCGATCTCTCAGAATCATGTTTTTTATCTTTCAGTGTGATGGTTTTCGTTGCCGCAGTTGCCATCGGGCAAGCACCACGAGCAGAACGGAGGCGACAAGCACGATCGTCGCGATGGCATTGATCTCCGGCGTGACCCCGCGCCGGATCGAGGCAAAGACATAGATCGGCAATGTCGTCTGTGCGCCGGCGACGAAGAAAGCGACGATGAAATCGTCGAAGGAGAATGTGAAGGCGAGCAGGAAGCCGGCGATTACCGCCGGCATGATCTGCGGCAACACGATGCTGCGGAACGTCGTCAGCGGGGTGGCATAGAGGTCGCTCGAGGCCTCGACCAGGTTGCGGTCGAGGCTGCCGAGGCGCGTGCCGACAATCATCGCCACCAGCGCCATCGAAAACAGCCCGTGCGCGGCGATGATCGAGCCATAGCCAAGCGCCAGGCGCGGTGGCTGGTCGTTCGGCCACAGCGAAGCGACAAACGGGTTGACGAGCCCAAACAGCTGGACCAGCGCGACCAGTGTCGAGATGCCGATGACCACGCCCGGAACGACGATCGCAGCCCCCAGGAGGGCATCGAAGACGGCTCGTGTTCGGGCGCCAACACGCGCCAGGCCTAGCGCCGCCGCCGTGCCGCAGAGTGCCGCCAGCAAGGCGCTGGTCGTGGCGATGAACAGGCTGTTCTTCAGCGCTTCGACCAGGAAAGGGTTTGCCAGTGCCTTGCCGTACCACTGCACCGAGAAGCCGGTGAACTCGCTGGCGTGGTGGCCGGCGTTGAATGAGAACAGCACCACCAGCGCGATCGGCAGGTAGAGAAAGGCGAAGACCGCAACGACGAAGGCACGCATCAGATCAGGTCCACCCGGCGGGCACCCGAAAGCCGGGTCGAAATGCGGTTCGCGGCAAGCAGCACGACCACGGAAACCGCCACAAGCGTGATGGCGATTGCCGACCCGAATGGCCAGTTGCGCGATTGCAGGAACAGATCGACCAGCGCGTTGCCGATGAAGAAGACCTTGCCGCCGCCGAGCAGTGTCGGGATCAGATATTCGCCGAGCAGCAGGATAATGACCAGCGAGAAGCCGGTCATCACACCCGGCAAAGAGAGCCGCAGCGTCACGCCGAGGAATGTCGAGAGCGGCGTCGCGCCGAGATCGGCGGAGGCCTCCAGCAGCCGGCGGTCGAGCCGCTCGAGGCTAACATAAATCGGCAGGATCATCAGCGGTAGGTAACCATAGACGATGCCGAGCAGAACCGCTCCCGGCGTGTTGATCAGCCGCACGTCCTCGACCCCGACATAGGCCAGCAGAGCCGGGATGCCACGCCCGCCAAGCACATACATCCAGGCATAGGTTCGCATCAGCAGGCTGGTCCAGAACGGGATGACGACAAGCGCCAGCAGGATCAGTCGCCACCGTTCCGGCGCGCGCAAAGCGAGGTAATAGGCGGCCGGATAGGCAACGAGAAGGCAGGCCAGTGCACCCGCCGGCGCCAGCACCATGGTGTTCCAGAAGGCGGTCGCCCGCGCCGGAAGATTGGCATACTGCGCCAAGGTGAAAGCGGCCTGATATCCGCCTTCCGGCGCCCGCTCGCCGACACTGAAGACGGTGATCGCGACGAACGGCAAAACTAAAAACACCAACAGCCACGCGGTCGCCGGACCGAGCAGCAGGGCGGTCAGGAGATTGTGACGAAAAACATTGCTGCGCATTGAAAAAACCGCCCCGGTGCCGGCGGACATCTGCCCGCCGGGGGAGTTGCCTGCATCGGACCTATGGTCCGCCCCGGTCAAGCCGACTTGAAGCGTGCCATCAATTCGGCCCGGCCCGGATCGGTCAAGGTCGCGGCTGCACCGAATTCGAGTGGCTTCAGCAGATCCGCCGCCGGATAGAGGATCGGATTTTCCAGCACCTCCTTGGGCAGCAGCGCATTGACCCGCGCATCGGTGGAAGGCGCACCATTGGCCAGGTGCTCCTTGACCGCGACTTCGGGTTCATCAAATAGTTGAGCAAGGCATAACCGGCAGGCTTGTTGGGCGCATCCTTGGGGATTGCGTAGAAGTCGGTCCAGATCTCGCCGCCTTCCTTGCCAAGCACATAGGCGATTTCGGGGATGTCGCGGTGGAGCTGCGCCCCGTCATTGGTCCAGCACATCGTCATCCAGGCGTCGCCGGCACGCATCGACGGCTGGTAGTCGCTGGAGACCGCGAACAGATGCGGCTTGACCTTCAGCAGCAATTCCTCCGCCTTGGCGAGTTCGTCCGGCTTCAGCGAGTTGAACGAGAAGCCGAAATATTTCAGCGCGTTGCCGATCGTGGTCAGCTGGTAATCATGAACCATGGTCCGGCCGTCGCCCTCCGCCATGGCCGTGTCCCAGAATTCCTTCCAGCTCGTCATCGGCTTGGCCAGTTTCTTGGTGTTGACGGCAAAGCCGGTGGTGCCCCAATTCTTCGGCACAGCGTAGGTCACGCCGTCGATGGTGCCTTCCCCAGTGAAGCGCGGGTCTTCTTGCGAGCCGTCATAATTGGCAAGCTTGGCCATATCCAGCGCTTCGATGATGCCAAGCTTCTTGTAAGTCGAGATCGTGTAGTTGGTCGGAACGAAAAGGCTCCAGCCCGAGGCGCCGGCCTGCAGCTTGGCCAGCATCTCCTCGTTTGACCCGAACACGTTGACCTCGACGGCAACACCGGTCTCGGCCTTGAAATTCTCGAACGTCGCCGGGTCGTGATAATTGGGCCAGGTGGCAATCGACATGCGGTCGCCAAGCCCCTCCTGGGCGAAGGCTGGCGACGGCATGATGCCGAGTTCGCGGGCCATTACCGCGGTAGCGAGACCAAGGCCGGTAAGGCCAAGGAACTCGCGGCGGCCGATGGAACCGCGCTTGAGGCGCATCAACTGGTCGACGAATTTTTCAGGGCTTATCGGCAGTCCGTCACGATACGATTTCGACATTTTTGTTTTCCCACTGGTTGGTCCCGTTATTCTCCGGAAACGCCAGCGGCGTTCCGGCTGTAAAGCCGACGGCGACGGGTTCACCCGGCTTGAAGAGATTTCCACCGCCGACCAGATGATCGGCCTTGGCGAGCAGTGTCCCGATGCCCTGGACCTCGATTGCATATTCCGCGGTCGAACCGAGAAAGATCCGGTTGCGGACAAGCCCGTTCAGCCGGCCGCTTCCGGGCGCGCCGAGGCTTAGCGATTCAGGGCGCAGGCTGACCGAAACGGCTTCACCCTGAGCTAGCGGAGTCCGCTTGCGCGCTGCAATGACAGTGCCGTCGGCAAGCGCCACCTCGACGAGCTTGCCCGAGAGCCCGACGACCTTGCCGCTCAAGAGATTGGTCTTGCCGACGAAGTCGGCGACGAAGAGGTCGGCGGGTTCGTCATAGATTTCGCTCGGCTGCCCAAGCTGGACGATGCGCCCGCCATTCATGACGCAGACGAAATCGCTCATCGACAGTGCCTCTTCCTGATCGTGGGTGACCAAGACGAAGGTGATGCCGATCTCGCGCTGCAGATTCTGCAGCTCTATCTGCATGTCGGTGCGCAGCTTCTTGTCGAGCGCCGCCAGGGGCTCGTCGAGCAGCAGCACCGCCGGCTTGTTGACCAGCGCCCGCGCCAGGGCGACACGCTGCTGCTGGCCGCCGGAAAGCTCATGGATCTTGCGGCGTCCATAGCCGGCAAGCCGAACCATGGCTAGCGCCTCGCCTGCCTTCAGGCTGATCTCCCGCGACGACAGGCGCGGCCGCGCCTGGCGGAGGCCATAGGCGACGTTGTCCTCCACATCCAGATGCGGAAACAACGCATATTGCTGGAACACCATGTTGACCGGCCGCCGATAGGGCGGCGTGCCGGCCATGTCGCGGCCACGGATGAATACCACACCTTCGCTTGGCTGTTCGAAGCCGCCGATCATGCGCAAGCAGGTTGTCTTGCCGCAGCCGGACGGCCCGAGTAAGGCGACAAAGGCAGACGGCGGGATGACAAGATCGATGCCGCTGACCGCGGTCACGCTGCCGTAGCGTTTGGTGACCCCGCGAAACTCGACATCGGGCACTGCGGTCAAAGCTGCGGGCTCCTGCGGGTAGCTAACCTCGAAACGCTATCAGAGCCAATGGCAGCTAGTATATACCTCCCAGGTGGTATATTTCGTCTATTTTCTCGTTTGGAGGGGTATGAATTGAGCGTTTCGCGCAGCGATGAATACAGCCGGCTCGCTGCGCTCATCGCAGCGACGCGGGAGACGAGCGGCGAGCTTTTCGGCAAAGCAATGGTCGCCTGGCTCCGCCAGCATGTCAGCTTCGATCATTGCGTGATCTTCGGCTATCGCGGCGCCTCACGCCCGCCGCTGCTGTTCGAGACATTCTCGCCGGCCGAAAGCCACGTCTTCGTCGCGCTCTATCAGGAAGGGCCTTATCTGCTCGACCCGTTCCACCATGCGGCAGTCGAGCGCAAGGAAGGCTTTTGGCGCATGCGCGAATTGGCGCCGGACCGCTTCTATGCCAGCGAATATTACCGCTCCTATTACAGCCAGACCAGGCTTGCGGAGGAGGTCGGCTTCTTCGTGCCGCTGCCGGGAAAGGACGCGCTGGTGCTCTCGCTAATGCGATTGCGCGCTTCGGGGCCGTTCGGAACCGCCGATGCCAGGTTGCTGCGCGACATGGCGCCTGCGGTGATCAGCCTCATCAGGCTGCGCTGGCCTATCCTTCCGGCTGACGGACCGGTTGGGACGAAGCAAGACGAGGCGATTGCTCCGGTCAGCGAGTTCGAACGTGCTCACATCTGGAAGAGCCTTTCGCTCACGCCGCGCGAACAGCATGTCGTCGATCTGGTGCTTCAGGGCCATTCCACGGAATCGATTGCCAGGGCGATGCGCATCGTGCCGGGAACCGTAAAAGTTCATCGCCGCAACATTTACCGCAAGCTCAAGATCAAATCGCAGGCCGGCCTGTTCGCACGTTTCGTCGAGATCATGGACGCGCGGATTCGGTAGTCCACATTTATCCGGCAGCACCGTCCCAGGAACCGGTTTCGGCCATCTGCCTGAGCAGAGGTGCCACCCGAAAGACGTCCTTGCCGGTCTGCTGGTGCCAGTGATCCAGCCGCCGGATGATCTTGTCCACGCCTTCGAGGCTTGCCCAGAACATCGGTCCGCCCTTGCCGACCGGGAAGCCATAGCCGTTGACCCAGACGACGTCGATATCGGACGCGCGGGCGGCTATTCCCTCCTCCAGGATTTTCGCGCCCTCGTTGATCATCGGATAGAGCGTCCGCTCGATGATCTCCTCGGTGCCGATCGGGCGCGGTGCAATGCCGCGCTCGGCAGCCTTGTTGCGGATTAGCGCCTCGACCTCGGGATTGGGCAGCGGCGTGCGCGAACCGTCATCATAGCGATAGAAGCCGCTGCCGGTCTTCTGGCCGAAATGCCCCTGTTCGCACAGTGCATCGGCGATTGCCGCCGTCTGGCCGCGCGCCTTGCGGTTGCGCCAGCCTATGTCGAGGCCGGCGAGATCACTCATCTCGAACGGCCCCATCGGCCAGCCGAAATCGGTGAACGCCTGGTCGACCTGGCGCGGCATTGCGCCCTCGAGCAGAAGCATCTCCAGTTCCGCACCGCGCGCAGCCAGCATGCGGTTGCCGACGAAGCCGTGGCAGACGCCGACGACGACCGGCACCTTGCCGATCCGCCGCGCCAGATCGACGATGGTCGTCAGCACGTCGGGCGAAGTCTTGTCGGCGCGGACGATTTCCAAAAGCTTCATGACGTTAGCCGGCGAAAAGAAGTGCATGCCGAGGAGATCTTGCGGCCGCGACGTCGAAGCGGCGATTTCGTTGACGTCGAGATAGGAGGTGTTGGTGGCGAGGATCGCGCCCGGTTTGGCCACGGCATCCAGCCTGCCGAATACCTCCTTCTTGACCGCCATTTCCTCGAACACAGCCTCGACGATCAGGTCGCAATCGGCGAGGTCGGCATAGTCGGTGCTGCCCCTGAACAAATCCAGCCGTTCGCGCTTGGCATCTTCGCTCAGGGAGCCGCGGATGACGGAAACGGCATAATTCTTGTCGATCGTCGCCAGCCCGCGCTGCAAGGCTTCCTGTGTCGCTTCCAGCAAGGTCACGGGGACGCCGCCATTGGCGAATGCCATGGCGATGCCCCCGCCCATCGTGCCGGCGCCGATGACGCCGACCCGGGCGATCTCGCGCTTGCCGACATCCTTGCCCGGGATCTTTGCCGCCTCACGTTCGGCAAAGAACAAATGACGCTGGGCGCGCGATTGGTCGCCGGCGACAAGTTTGAGGAACAGGTCGCGTTCGGCCGCCAGCGCTTCGTCGAAGGGCAGCGTCAGGGCGTTGCGGACCGACTGCGCACAGGCTATCGGCGCCTTGAGGCCGCGTGCTTTTTTGGAAAGAGCTGCCGCCTGCTTGTCGAAGGCCGGCAAGTCGGCCTGGTCGAGGCGATCATTGCGGTCGCGCACCGGCGTGAACGGACCGCCTTTGGCGACCATGTCGGCCGCAAAACTCACCGCTTGCGCGATCAGGTCGCCATGGAAGACGGCATCCACCAGGCCGTCGGCGAGCGCCTCGGCCGCAACGATCGGCGTTCCCGAAACGATCATGCTGAGCGCCTTCAGCGGACCGACGAGACGCGGCAGGCGGACCGTGCCGCCGCCGCCCGGCAGCAGGCCGAGCTTGACTTCCGGCAGGCCGAGCCTTGCCCCTTGGTCGGCAACACGGAAATGGCAGCCGAGCGCCAGTTCCAGGCCGCCGCCGAGCGCAGTGCCATGAATGGCGGCGACCGTCGGCTTGGCGATAGTTTCCAGCACGGCGACCAGGGCGCGCAGGTCCGGTTGCCGCACCGGCTTGCCGAACTCGGTGATGTCGGCGCCGGCGACGAAGGTCCGGCCAGCGCAGGCGATGACGATTGCCGCCACCGAAGGCTCGTCGCGCAGCGAGACAAGCGCCCGCATCAACGGCTCGCGCACATGAAAGCTCAGCGCGTTGACCGGCGGATTGTCGATGCTCACCAGCGCGACGTTGCCGTGCCTTGTAGTGCTGACGAAATCGGACACGCAAACCTCATACAATGATGTTGGCCAATAGCGCGACGGGATTTACAGCGCTGGCATGCGGATGGGAACCACGTGTTTTGCGGACTGGACCGATATACTCGCGCCCCGGGTCGGGCCTTGCCTTAGCGCAACGCCTTCTGCCCGCCGGCCGCGGTGATGACGCCGACGATGATCAGCCCTGTCAGCACCAGGCGGACGCCGACGCTGACGCCGAACGTGTTGAGCATGGTCAATAGCAGCACCAGGAACAGCGCTGCGCCCCAGACCCCCGGCACATTGGCCTTGCCGCCCGCCACCGACGTGCCGCCGATGACGACGACAGCGATCGAGGCCAGCAGATACTCATTGCCGATATCGACGTTGGCGCCGCGGAAATAACCGGCGAGCAATGCACCGTCGAGGCCGCCGAGCGCGCCCGACAGCGTGTAGGTGAGGAAGCGGGTGCGGCCGACATTGACGCCTGCCAGCCAGGCGGCGCGGATGTTCTGGCCGATCGCCAGCACCGAGCGTCCGTAGATCATGCGCTGCAAAACGATGCCGGCGCCGATGGTGAACAGCACGGTGAGGATCGCCAGCACCGGGATGCCGAACACCTGCCAGTTGGTGAAGTCGGCAAAGCCCGGCGGCGGCTTGATCTGCAAGCCCCGCCCATAGCTGATATCGACTGACTGGATGACGAAGCTGGCCGACAGCGTGGCGATGATCGGCGGAATGCGCAGCGCCCAGATCAGGAGGTAGTTGACGGCGCCGATCGCCATGCCGCAGGCAAGTGCGGCCAGCAGTCCGACCGCGATCATCGCATCATTGCCGTCCATGACCTTCATGGCAACGGCGCTGGCAAGGCCGATATTGGCCGGCAGCGACAGGTCGACATTGCCCGGCCCGAGCGTGATGACGAACATCTGCCCGACGCCGACGATGACGGTGAAGACGGCGAGCGACAGCGCCGCCGTGATCATGCCGCCGCCTCCATAGCCGCCCGTGAAGGCGATGGTCGCCAGCCATACCAGCAGCGCCCCGAAGAACGACCAGATCCAGGGTCTGGCGAGCAGTGTCCGCAGCGAGGCCATGCTCACCTCTCCCTGCGGCTGATCAGCACCCGCGCCGCCAGCACGATGATCAGGATGGCGCCATTGGCGGCGACCTGCCAGTCGGGTGGAATGTGCATGAACGTCAAGAGCGGCGAGGCGGCCAGGGCCAGCGTCAGCGCGCCGATGACGGCGCCGATCGGCGACACCCGGCCGCCGACGAACTCGCCGCCGCCGAGGATGACGCCGGCGATCGAAAGCAGCGTGTAGCCATTGCCGATATTGGCATCGGCCGAGGTGGTGATGCCGATCAGCGCCATGCCGGACAAAACGCCGAACAGGCCGGTCAGCGCAAACAGTGTGATCTTGGTGCGGAGCAGCGACCAGCCGGCGCGCTTCAGTGCAGCTGAATTGCCGCCCGATCCGCGCAGGATGACGCCATAGGACGTGCGCATCAGGCCAAAGTGGACGACGGCTGCGATCAGCAATGCCGCGATGATCGGGAACGGAATGAAGGGTGGCTTGAAGGCCATCAGCGCCAGCAGCCAGTCCGGCGCCTTGCCGCCGGGCTTCGGCAGGATCAGGATGGCCAGGCCCTGCCAGACAAAACTCATGCCGAGCGTCACCACGATCGAGGGCAGGTTGCGCAGATGGATCAGCGCGCCGAGCAGCGCGTAGACGCCGATCGACCCGAGCAGGATCACGACGCCGAGCAGTGGCGCGTCCTTCAGCCACGTCGCCGTCACGCAGCCGACGAAGCCGACAAAGGTGCCGATCGACAGATCGAGCTCGTTGCCGGCGATGACGAACATCTGCGCGATCGTCGCCAGCGCGATCGGGATCGCCAGATTGAGCATCAGGCTGAAGCCAAAATAACTGATGGCGCGCGGATTGAGCCAGGCAATGGCGATGAGCACCAGCGCCAGCGACAGTGCCGGCAGCAGGCTGCGCAGCGTGCGCGCCCGCCTCGTGGCGCGAGCCGAAGATTTTAGCCCATTCTCGATGGATACCGCTGTCATCTCAGGCCGCGTCGCCGAACGAGGACTGGATGATCTTTTCCTCTGTCAGTTCGTCGCGGCGAAGGTTGGCGACGATCCGGCCGTTCTTGAACACATAGATGTGGTCGCAATTGTCGAGCTCTTCGGTTTCGGTGGTGTACCAGAGGAATGTGCGGCCATGGCGAGCCTCTTCGCGCACGAGGTCGTAGACTTCGAGCTTGGTGCCGATGTCGACGCCGCGCATCGGATCGTCCATCAGCACGATCTTGGCGTCGGAGCCGAGCGCCCGCGCGAACAAGGCCTTCTGCTGGTTGCCGCCGGACAGCGAGAAGATGTTGTTGTTCATGTCGGGCGTGCGGATGCCGATTTTCCGCTGCCACAGCTCGGCGAGCTCAGCTTCGCGCTGCGGCGAGATCAAAAGGCCGTTGCGCAATCGCGCCAGCGAACGGATGCCGATGTTCTCGGCGATCGACCATTGCGGAAAAATCCCGTCCGACTGGCGGTCGCCGGCAACCAGCGCCACCGGCGCGGTAACCTCGATGCCGGTCTTGGCGCGGGAAGCCGCGGCAAAGATCGCCAGCAAAAGATCGGTCTGCCCATGCCCGGCAAGCCCGGCAAGCCCGATGATCTCACCGGCACGGGCGACAAGCTCGTTGCCGTCCTGCTGTCGCGCCGGACGCGCCCGGACCCGCAGCGGACCGGGCTCCGGCTTGCCGCTCGCAATCTCGGCCGCGGCCTTCTCGCGCGCCTCCGCTCCGCCCATCGCCGTCACCAGCCTGTCGCGGTCGAATTGATCGGCCTGCCCGGCGGCGACGACCTTGCCGTCACGCATCACGACGATGCGGTCGGCGTTTCCGAGCACTTCGCCCAGCACATGCGAGATTAGGATGCAGCTCTTGCCGGCGGCTATGAAGTGGCGCACGAACGCCAGCAGCTGGCCGGCGGTATGCGCATCGAGCGAGGATGTCGGCTCGTCGAGGATGACCAGTTCGAGCGGCTCCTGCGTGACCGTGAAGGCGCGCGCCACTTCCACCATCTGCCGGCTGGTGATGGAAAGGTCGCCGACGATGTCGGATGCCGAGATGCTGTGGCCGGGGAAGATCTCGTCGAGCTTGGCGGCGATCAGATCGGTCGCCTTGCGCCGCCAGCCGAAGCCATTAAGCGAGGCGTGGTTGATCCGCGTGTTTTCGGCGACGCTGAGGTTGGGGCAGAGCGACAGTTCCTGGAACACGCAGCGTATGCCGAGCTGCTGCGCGCGCGGCACCGAATAACTTGCCTCGACGCCGCCGCGGACCGCGATCTGCCCGCCGTCCGGGGTAAGCGTGCCCGCCACCATATGCATGAGCGTCGATTTTCCGGCGCCGTTATGGCCGACAAGACCGACGCATTCTCCAGCACGAACGCTGAAATCGACACCGGCGAGCGCCCTGACGGCGCCGAAATGTTTTTCGGCTCCGTCCAGTCTTATGATGTCCAAACTGACGGCGCCGAAATGCTTTTCGGCGCCGTCAGGCCTGATGATGTCTGCACTGGCCTCGGGCATCCCTTAACGATACCCGGTTATCTGTGGCGGCAACAATAGTGCCATGCTCACTTGATGTTGGCCTTGATCGCCGCGACGGCGTCTTCCTGCGTGTATTCGTGGCTGGCGACGCCGCCCTTCGGAATCTTCGGCAGCGCGGCCTCGAAATCGTCCTGGGTGAAGGCAAGATAGGGGACCAGCAGGTCGTGCGGCACGTCGGTGCGGCCGTCGAGCACCTGCTGCGCCACCCAGAAGGCAAGCGTCGATACGCCCGGTGCGATCGATGCCGACCAGGTCTGGTAACCGTCCTTTTCCTTCTGCTCCTTCCACCACTGCAACTCGTCCTGGCGATTGCCCATGATGATGGTCGGGCGCGGCTTGCCGGCAGCGGCGAAAGCCTGCGCCGCGCCATAGCCGTCACCGCCCTGGTCGACGACACCGACCACATCCGGCAGCGACGGCAGGATCGTCGCTACGGCCTTCTGTGCCGTGGTCTGGTCCCAGTCGCCGGTCACCGAGCCGACGATCTTGAACTCGGGATGGGCGGCGACGCCTTCGAGGATGCCGGCATGGATGGCATCGTCGATCGAGGTGCCGGCGAGGCCGCGGATTTCCAGGAGGTTGCCGCCCTTGGGTTGGAATTTGGCCATCTGCTCGACTTCCTGCTTGCCCATGTCCTTGAAGTCGACGACCACCCGGTAGGCGCAGGGTTCGGTGACGATGCCGTCGAAGGAGACGACGACAATGCCGGCGTCGCAGGCCTGCTTGATGGCGCCGTTGAGCGCATCCGGAGACGCCGCATTGATAACGATCGCGTCATAGCCCTGCAGGATCAGGTTCTGCACCTGGGCTGCCTGCGTCGGCACTTCCTTGTCGGCCGTCGTGAAGACGTCGGCGGCGCCGACCACCTTGTCGGCAACCGCCTTCTTGGTGACGATGGCGTAGCTGTCCAGCATCGCCTGCCGCCAGGAATTGCCGGCGTAATTGTTGGAGAAGGCGATCTTCTTGCCGCTGGTGTCGGCAAGCGCGGTGCCTGCGGCAAGCATTGCCGCAAGGGCGCCCAAAACGAATATTTTCTTCATGTCATACTCCTCCCGTGAGTTGCTGTCTTACTAGTGGCTAATGGCTGGCTGGTGGCTAATGGCTGGCTGGTGGCTAATGGCTGATATGCTCATAATGCTGTTTTTTATCTATTATCAGACAAATGCAGATAGGCGACAAGCTGTCAACAGCAATCCATGGCCAGCGATCAACTTGCGGTGCAATCATTGAAACTGGTTCGGCTCCTGGTCTAGGGATGGCGCTGGAGACCGATTGAATGGCAGCGAATCTTGCGCCGGGTGCACCCGGCATTCCGGCGCGCTGGACGTCGAGCGCCAAGAGCGGCGTCGGCACCGCGCTTTCGCCGGCGTGCCCGATCTGGTTCACCATCAGCCATGGTATTCTCAACGAGATCTACTATCCCCGCCTCGACAGCGCCTGCACCCGCGATCTGGGGCTGATCGTCACCGGACCGGACGGCTATTTCTCGGAAGAAAAGCGCGACGCCGAGCACAGCATCGAACCCCTGGAGGACGGGGTGCCTGCCTACCGGCTGGTCAACACCGCAAGCGATGGAACCTACAGGATCGAAAAGCGCATCCTGACGGATCCGGAACGTCCCGTCTTGCTGCAGCAGATTATGTTCACGCCGCTCAAAGGCGCGGCCGCCGATTACCGCGTCTACGCGCTGCTGGCGCCGCACCTCGTCAACGCCGGCATGGGCAACACCGCCTGGATCGACGACCATGAAGGACAGCCTGTCCTGTTTGCATCGGGACGCGGCACCTGCCTGGCGCTCGTCTCGTCGCTGCCGTGGAAGGCGTGCGCGGCCGGCTATGTCGGCGTCTCCGACGGCTGGCAGCAGCTTCGTCAAGGCGGCCGGCTCGATCCGGCCTGCCGCAGGGCCGAGGACGGCAATGTCGCGCTGATCGGCGAGATCGGCTTTTCGGCCGCGAACCCAAAAATATTGCTGGCACTGGGCTTCGGCACGACGCCGCAACAGGCGGCGGAGACTGCTTTCGCCAGCCTGAACCAAGGTTTTGGGCCCGCAGCCAGACCCTACATCGACAAATGGCGCCAATGGCAGTCTGGATTGCTGCCGCTGGACCGGCATGCGGCGTCCGGGCTCAACAACTACCGCCTCAGCACGGCGGTGCTGGCGGCACACCACTCGTCCGCCGGAGCAGCCGTTGCCAGCCTGTCGATCCCGTGGGGCTTCAACAAGGGCGACGACGACCTCGGCGGCTATCACCTGGTCTGGCCGCGCGATCTGGTCGAAACCGCCGGCGGCTTCCTCGCCGCCGGCGACCCGGCGGAAGCCTTGCGCATCCTTGGCTATCTGCGCTCGATCCAGCAGCCGGACGGCCATTGGCCGCAGAACGCCTGGCTCGACGGGTCGGCCTATTGGCCGGGCATTCAGATGGACGAATGCGCCTTCCCGCTGCTGCTCGCCGACGCGCTGCGCCGCGCCGGCCATTTGCCGCATGCCGCACTCTCCTCCTTCATGCCGATGATCGAGCGCGCTGCCGCCTATGTCGTGCGCAACGGCCCGGTCACCGGCGAGGACCGCTGGGAAGAAGACGCCGGCTACAGCCCGTTCACACTTGCGGTCGAGATCGCGGCGCTGCTTGCGGCTGCGGACATGTTCGACGCCGCCGGCAAAACAGAGCCGGCAAACTATCTGCGCGAAACCGCCGATATCTGGAACGATCAGATCGAGCGCTGGACCTACGTCGTCGGCACCGCCGCATGCGACGAAGCCGGCGTCGAAGGCTACTATGTCCGCATCGCCCCGCCCGAGACGGCCGGCGCGGCATCGCCGAAGGACGGCTTTGTACCGATCAAGAACCGTCCGCCCGGCGATGCGAACCGCCCGGCCGAGGCGATCGTCAGCCCGGATGCGCTGGCACTGGTCCGCTTCGGCTTGAGGCAGCCGACGATCCGCGCATCCTCGACACGGTCAAGGTCATCGACGCGCAATTGCGCTGCGAACTGCCGCAGGGCCCGCTCTGGTACCGCTACAATGGCGACGGCTATGGCGAGCATGCCGACGGCGCGCCCTTCGATGGAACCGGCCAGGGTCGCCCCTGGCCGCTTCTGGTCGGCGAGCGCGCCCATTACGAGCTGGCGGCGGGCCGTAGGGATAGTGCGGCAAGCCTGCTCAGGACGTTCGAGAACTCTGCCGGGCCGGGCGGCCTGCTGCCGGAGCAGGTCTGGGACGGTCCCGACATGCCGGAGCGCGAATTGCGGCATGGCGGGCCCTCCGGCAGCGCCAAGCCGCTGGTCTGGGCGCATTCCGAGCACATCAAACTGCTGCGTTCGCTGCGCGACGGCGCCGTGTTCGACATGCCGCCGCAAGGCGTCAAGCGCTATGTCGAGGGCAGGACGGTGTCGCGCCTCAGGGCATGGCGCTTCAACCACAAGATCCGTACCATCCCGGCAGGCAAGGCGTTGCGCATCGAACTTCTGGCCCGGGCGGTGGTTCATTGGAGCAGCGACAATTGGGCAACCATCCATGACGCCGAGACCACCGCGAATCTTTTCGGCATCCATCTCGCGGAGTTGCCGGTTGCCGACGCCGCTCCGGGCAATAGCATTGTCTTCACATTCTTCTGGTCCGATGCCGGCCGTTGGGAGAACGCTGACTTTTCTGTCGGCATCGGCGATACCGGAGAGAGCATGATCCCGCAAAGTGGAGACCGGTTTTCGGAAAAGATCATGCTTCAATAACAGCGCCACTAGATCATCGATCCCTCAAGTAAGGCAGGACGAGACCATGCAGATAGGAATGATGGGACTGGGCCGGATGGGCGCCAACATGGTTCGGCGCCTGCTGCGTGATGGCCACGAATGCGTCGTCTACGATATCAACCCGGCGAGCGTCGCGGCGCTTGTGAGCGCCGGCGCGGTCGGAGCCGCCTCGATGGAGGAGTTCGTCGGCAAGCTGGCGAAGCCGCGCAGCGCCTGGCTGATGCTGCCGGCGGCGATCACCGGCAGGATCGTCGACCAGGTGGCCGCCTTGATGGAGCCGGGCGACATCATCATCGACGGCGGCAATTCCTATTATCACGAGGCCGTCGACCACGCCGCGCGCCTGGCGTTGAAAGGCTTGAGCTATGTCGATGTCGGCACCAGCGGCGGCGTCTGGGGCCTCGAGCGCGGCTATTGCCTGATGATCGGCGGTCCCGACAGCGCGATCCAGCATCTCGATCCGATCTTCGCAACGCTGGCGCCCGGCGCCGACGCCGCTTCGCCTGCCCCCGGCAAGGACGCCGGAACCGCTCCCTTCGGATATCTCCACTGCGGGCCGAGCGGCGCCGGCCATTTCGTCAAGATGGTCCATAACGGCATCGAATACGGCGTCATGGCCGCCTATGCCGAGGGCATGAACATCCTGAAGTCGGCGAATGCCGGCAAGCGGCAGCGCACCGCCGACGCCGAAACCAGCCCGCTGGAAAACCCGCAATATTACCAGTTCGACATCGACATCGCTGAAGTGGCCGAGGTCTGGCGGCACGGCAGCGTCATCGGCTCGTGGCTGCTCGATTTGACGGCCGGCGTGCTGAAGGCCGATTCGTCGTTGACGCAGTTCGGCGGGCGGGTTTCGGATTCCGGCGAAGGACGCTGGACGCTGAAGGCGGCGATCGACACCGGCGTGCCGGCGCCGGTGCTGTCGTCGGCGCTGTTCGACAGGTTCTCCTCGCAAGGCGAATCCGAATTCGCCGACAAGCTTCTGTCCGCCATGCGCTATGCCTTTGGCGGCCATGTCGAAAAACCCAAGGCCGGCTCGTGACGGGCGACAGGGAGGCACGCCCATGAGCCAGGAACGATCGGACACGCTGGTGCTTTTCGGTGCCACCGGCGATCTCGCCCACAAGAAGATCTTCCCCGCCCTTTACGCCATGGTGGCCAAGGGGACGCTGAGCGAGCCGGTGATCGGCGTCGCCTTCGATCCCTGGGACCTCGCCAAGCTGCAGGCGCGCGCCCGCGACGGCATCGTCAACGCCATCGGCAGCATCGACGAGAAGATCTTCGCCAGGCTTGCATCGCTGCTGCGCTATGTCAGCGGCGACTACCGTGCGTCTGCGACCTTCGAGAAGCTGAAAGCCGCACTCGGCAGCGCTGAGCGGCCGCTGCACTATCTGGCAGTGCCGCCGGCCATGTTCGAGGTCGTCGTCCAGGGGCTGGAACAGTCCGGCGCCGCCCAGGGCGCGCGCCTGATGGTGGAAAAGCCGTTCGGCCACGATCTGCAATCGGCGCGCTGGCTGAACCGGGTGCTGCATCTGGTCTTCGACGAGAAGTCGATCTTTCGCATCGACCATTATCTCGGCAAGGAGGCGATCCAGAACCTACTCTATTTCCGCTTCGCCAATTCCTTCCTCGAGCCGATCTGGAACCGCAATTACGTCGAGAGCGTGCAGATCACCATGGCCGAGGATTTCGGTGTCGAGGGCCGCGGCCGCTTCTATGACGAGGTCGGCTGCATCCGCGACGTCATCGAAAACCACCTGCTCAACATCCTCTTGCTGCTCGCCATGGAGCCGCCGGTCGGCCGCTCGGCCGACGATCTGATCGACGAGAAGGTGCAGGTGCTGCGGGCGATCCGGACGCTGACCAGGGACGATGTCGTGCGCGGCCAGTTCGACGGCTATCTCAGCGAGCCGGGCGTGGCGCCGAATTCGCCGGTCGAGACCTTCGCGGCAGTGCGCTTTTTCGTCGATACCTGGCGCTGGCAGGATGTGCCGTTCTTCATCCGCGCCGGCAAATCCCTGCCGGTGCACGCCACCGAGGTCATCGTGCGGCTGAAGCGGCCGCCGCTCGACGTCTTCGATCCAATCAAACCCGGCGACTGCAATCACGTGCGCTTCCGCATCGACCCGCAGGTGGCGATCTCGATCGGAGCCCGGCGCAAGGCGCCCGGCGACGACATGGTCGGCGAGCAGGTCGAGCTCACCGCGCTCGACGATTCGAAGGGCGACATGCCGCCTTACGAGCGGTTGATCGGCGACGCCATGAACGGCAACGGCCAGCTGTTCACCCGCCAGGACGCCAGCGAGCTCGCCTGGCGCATCGTCGGTCCGGTGCTCGGCGACACCACGCCGCCCCCTGTCTACGCGCCAAAGACGTGGGGGCCGGCCGAAGCCATGGCTGGATTCGGGCCGCCGAACGGCTGGATCAATCCAACAAAATGATTTCTGGGAGGCGAAAGCGGTGGCCAAAGCGGTGAAGCAACAGGCATCGGACGAAGAAAAGATCGTGCTTGCGATCGATATCGGCGGCTCGCACGTCAAGATCCGCACCAGCGCCGGCGGCGACGAGCGCAAGACCGCTTCCGGACCGGAGCTGACGCCGCAGCAGATGGTCGCGGCGGTGAAGACGCTGGCCGAAGGGCTGCAATACGATGTCGTCTCGATGGGCTATCCGGGTCCGGTGCACCACAACCGGCCGCTGACCGAACCCGCCAATCTCGGCAAGGGCTGGGTCGGCTGCGATTTCGCCGCTGAGCTCGGCAAGCCGGTGAAGGTCGTCAACGATGCGCTCATGCAGGCCATCGGCAGTTATGAGGGCGGCCGCATGCTGTTCCTTGGCCTCGGCACCGGCCTGGGGGCCGCGATGATCGTTGATAACGTCGCCCAGCCGATGGAGCTTGCCCATCTTCCCTACAAGAAGCGCGGCAGTTTCGAAGACTATGTCGGCGAACGCGGCCTGCAAAAGCGCGGCAAGAAGAAATGGCGCAAATACGTCTTCGACGTCGTCGACCGGCTTCGCACCGCGATGCAGCCGGATTACGTGGTCATCGGCGGCGGCAATGTCGACGAACTCACCGACTTGCCCGCCGATTGCAGACGCGGCGACAACACACGCGCCTTCGAAGGCGGATTTCGACTATGGCGCGACAAATCCCTGATTATCTGATATTGCTGATTGTCTGATATTATCGAGCACCGGCTCAGGGTTGTTAATCCCGCGCTGCCGTTAGTATTATTATTCAAAATAATGTGTGACGTGGTGCGGCGTCATTGCATTGCGCAGATTTGCCGACTAGGAATTTCTGCGACCCCCACGGACGGAGAAATAGATTGATCGACGACAACAACAACGCTCGCAAAGACATCGACCTGCTCGAGCTGACCGCCCATATCGTGTCCGCATATGTCGAGAAGAACCGCTTGCCGGCTTCCGGCCTCGGCGATCTCATCGCCAGCGTCAGCGCCTCCATAGGCGGGCTCGGGCAACCGGCAGTGCCGGTCGCCGCGCCGCTGACGCCTGCCGTCAATCCCAAGAAATCGGTGACGCCGGACTACATCATCTGTCTCGAGGACGGCAAGAAGTTCAAATCCTTGAAGCGCCATATCGGCGTCCATTTCGGGCTGACGCCCGACGCCTATCGCGCCAAATGGGGCCTGCCGTCCGACTACCCGATGGTCGCCCCCAACTACGCTGCCTCGCGTTCGCAGCTCGCCAAGGCGATCGGCCTCGGCCGCAAAGCCGCCCCGCCCGCGCCCGTCAAGGGCAGGGGCAGGAAGGCCAAGGCGACGGCCTAAAAGCGTTCGGATCAGGTCCGGTCGCTCCGCCAGCGGCAACGCCCGGCGGAGCGGAAATTGTTGATCCAGGCCGGATTTTTGCGCGCGTCCCGCGCCGAACTGCGCTAAAGGCTCTTTTGGCCGGACCAGCGCCCATCGTGGAAGTGCCCCGCCGGCCGACATCGCCGCCACGGGGCCTTATTCCATGACCACAGAATCCCAAGTACCGCCTGACCAGCGTTATGCAGCCTTTCGCCACCGGCCGTTCCTGAGCTACTGGGCGGCGCGTTTTCTCTCGACATTCTCCACCCAGATCGTGTCAGTCGCCGTCGGCTGGCAGATCTATGATCTCACCCGCGACCCGTTCGACCTCGGCCTTGTCGGCATCGTCCAGTTCCTGCCTTCGCTGCTGCTGGTGCTGGTCACCGGCGACGTTGCCGACCGTTTCGGGCGCCGCCTGATCATGGCGTTGGCAGTGCTGGTCGAGGCGGGCTGCGCCTTGGCCCTTCTGCTGTTGACGCTGCGCGGCCTCTCCGGGCCGATGCCGGTCTTCATCGTGCTCGCCATGTTCGGCATCGCGCGCGCCTTCTTCGGGCCGGCTTCGTCATCGTTGTTCGCCAATCTGGTGCCGCCGGAGGATTTCGCCAACGCCATCGCCTGGAACTCGTCCGCCTGGCAGACGGCAACCATCGTCGGGCCGGTCGCCGGCGGCCTGCTCTACGGGCTTTCGGCCGAAGCCGCCTACACCACCGCGGCCGTGCTGATGCTCATCGCCGCCGTGCTGATCTTCACCATCCCGAAGCCTGCCCAGCGCAGCCGGACCGACAGGCCGACGGTGCAGACCCTGTTCGCCGGCTTCGGCTACATCTGGAGCGAAAAGATCGTGCTCGGCGCGATTTCGCTCGATCTGTTCGCGGTGCTCCTGTCCGGCGCCTCGGCGCTGCTGCCGGTCTATGCGCGCGATATCCTCGAACTCGGCCCGTGGGGGCTCGGCCTGTTGCGCTCGGCGCCCGGCGTCGGCGCCGTCTGCGTCGCCATCTGGCTGGCCGGACACCCGATCCGCAACCATGCCGGCCTTGTTATGCTCGGCTTCGTTGCGCTGTTCGGCGCGTTCACCGTCTTGTTCGGCCTCTCGACCATCACCTGGCTGTCGATCGCAGCCCTTGCCCTGCTCGGCGCCACCGACATGTTCAGCGTCTACATCCGCGAGACGCTGATCCAGCTGTGGACGCCGGACGACGTTCGCGGCCGCGTCAACGCTGTCAACCAGGTGTTTGTCGGCGCCTCCAATGAGCTCGGCGAATTCCGCGCCGGCACCATGGCGGCGTTGATTGGCACGGTTCCGGCCGTGGTGGTCGGCGGCGTCGGGGCGATCGCTGTCGCCGGTCTATGGGCGGTGCTGTTCCCCCAGCTGCGCAAGGTGCGTCATCTCAGGGGACGAAACTAAAGCGCGACGCGCTTTAGTTCGTTTGTTGTGCATGTCGTTTTCCCAAGACCGCTGCACACTTTTGGGCACATGCACCGACTTCACCGCAGCGCCGGCTTGCCAAAAATCATCGGCAGGAACTCGCCGAGCCAGCGCTTGAGGTGCATGTCCCAGATCAGCCGGCCGCCGAGATGGTCGCGGCCGGGCTGCGCGCCGGGCAGTTCGAAGCGGTGCGCGCCGCGCACCACCCAGCGCTGCATCATCGCCCGGGTCAATTCGCCATGGAACTGGATGCCCCAGGCATTGTCGCCGTAGCGGAAGGCCTGGTTGGGATAGGTTTCGGCCGTCGCCAAAAGCGTCGCGTCTTTGGGCAGCGAAAAGCCCTCGCGATGGAACTGATAGACCATCTCCGGCCAATGCATCAGCCTGCTGCCCGCTTCGGTCGCCTTCAGCGGATACCAGCCGATTTCGACCAGGCCCTCGCCATGGCCCTCGACCCTGCCGCCAAGATGCTTGACCAACATTTGCGCGCCGAGGCAGATGCCAAGCAGCGGCCGGTTCTCGTTGAGCGGAATTTTGAGCCAGTCGGTCTCGCGGCGGACGAACTCGTCGCCGTCATTGGCGCTCATCGGCCCGCCGAACACCACGGCGCCGGCATGGCCATCCAGCGTCTGCGGCAAGGCCTCGCCGAGCGGCGGGCGGCGGATGTCGAGATCGAAGCCTTCCTCGATAAGCATATGGCCGACCCGCCCCGGGCTCGAATGCTCCTGATGCAGCACGATCAGGATCTTTGGTCTCGGGCTTGGCTTGGGCGGCATTGGAAGGCGGGATCCTGTCTATTCGTCGCTCGACGTTCCGGCAGCACCAGGAGCCGCGGCGGCCGCCTTGAGGCGCGCCTCGACACGATCGCGACGTTCGACGCCGATCAGCTCGGCGACCCGCCAGACGGTATTGTCCTCGAGTTCGTGCAGCTCGCCATCGGCATAAACGATCTCCCACATCAGGCCGATGAAGGCCTTTCGCGCCTCGGCGTCGAGATGGCGCTTGAGCACGCTGGTGAAGGCGTAGAGGTCGATCGCCTCATTGTCGGCCCGCTCGCCGGCAGCCGCCAACGCGTCGAGTTCGTCGCCGCTGATCGAGTAGCTTTCCGCCAGCACCTTCTTGAACCGCTCCCATTCGGTATCCTGGCGCACCCCGTCGGCGTTCATCACATGGAAAAGCAGGGCGGACGCCGCAATGCGCGGATCGTCGGCGCTGGGGCTGTCGCCACCACCGGACGGCAGATCCCTTAGAAACGACAGAACGCGTTCGAACATCAAATCATTCCCAATAAGCCCGGGTCCGCTCGACCCTGATCAGAACAAACGAAACCGGCGCGCCGATTTATCCGCCGCGTCGTCGGGATCGACGCCGGGGTCGTCAGGCAGCCGCGTCAATTCCTGCGCCGGCTCGACGGCTTCGGCATCGTCCGGCACCGCGGCAAATGCCGCCGCGGTGACCGGTGTCACATGATCCTCGCCGGCACGGTTTTCCGGCCTCTCCTCGGTCGCCGCGCTCGGCGTCTCGGCAGCAACCGCTGTGGGCTCGATCGCCTCGGCTGTTTCCTCTACCGGCTTGGCTGGAGCCGCGATGGCCGGCACCGGCGCCTCCGGCGTATCCTCATGGCTGTCGATCAACTGGCCGAGCCGCTCCATCGGCGCCCGCCATTCGAATGCGTCGAGCCTGCCGGTGATCGGCGATACCGGAGTCCAGCGTTCGGAGACGACGCCGTCGGCGACCCAGGCCGGGTCGCGCGGCGCCCTCACCGCCTTCGACAGCAGCTGCCGCACCTTGCCCTGGTCGCCGCTCTCGGCCTCCTCGACGTCGGCGAGCAGCAGATAGGCGCCTTCGCGGCGATCCATTCGGATGGCGGCTTCCGCCTCCCGACGGGCGGTTGAAAAATCCTGCGCATCGAGCGCGGCGCGCGCCACGGCAAGCGAGGACTCGGCATGATTCTTCTTCAGGTCCTGCAGCTTCTTTGCCCGGTTCAGCCGGTCGAGCACGGCATCGCCCGGCCTGGCATGGGTATAGAGCTCGGCGATCTCGGGATGCGGCTCGGCCTTCCACGCCGCCTCGAGGATTTTCGAGCCCTTGCGCACGTCGTTCTGCCGAAACAGCAATTTTGCCGCGACGACCGCCGCCGGCGCGAAATCCGGCCGCAGCCGGTTGGCTTCCAGAGCCGCCGTCCGGGCGGCATTGGCATCGCTGTCGATCAACGCCTGCGCCTTGGCGGTCAGCAGCACGGCGCGGCGTCGGTTGGCCGCATCGCGCTCGATCTGCCGGGTCGACTTCTGGGCGTCGACCAGTTTCAGCGCACCGTCCCAATCGCCGCGGCCGGTCAGGTCTTCCAGCGTCGATTCGGCCGCCCATGCCAGTTGCGGCGCCACTGCCGCGGCACGACCCGCGTAGTGGCGCGCCGCATTGCGGTCGCCGAGCCGCTCGGCCTCGAGATAAAGCCCACGCAGGCCGAGCAGCCGCATTTCGGGATCGTCGAGCATGGTCTCGAATTTTTCACGGGCGCCCTCATGGTCGCCTTCGAGCAGCGAGGCCTGCGCGTCGAGCAGCTGGATCAGCGGCTCCTGGTCGGAACGAATCAGCTTTGCCGCCTCCTTAGTCTTCTTGCGGGCGAGCGCGCCATCACCGGCACCAGCCGCGATCATCCCGGTCGACAGCGCCTGATAGCCGCGGTCGCGGCGACGCACGCGGAAATAGCGCGAGATCGTATAGGGGCTGTTCCACAGCGCCTTGACCAGCCACCAGACGATCATCACCGCGGCAACCACGGCAACGACCGCCACCGCCGCGACCATCAGGCTGACCTGGTATTGATAGCCGTTGAAGGTGACGAGCATTTCACCCGGCCGGTCGGCCAGCCAGGCGAAGCCGAGCCCGAGCGCAAAGACGACGGCGAGGAAGGCGAGGATGCGGATCATTGGGTTCCTCACGCCTTCATCGCGCCGGCGATGAGCGACTCGATCTGCATCTCGACCTCCATCCGAGCTTTCAGCTTGCCGGCAAAGTCGGCGCCGGCGGCCTTGGCCGCGTCAGGCAGGGTTTCGTATTCGCTGAGCGCCTTGGCGTAGTCCCCCTGATTGACCGCGACCTCCATGCGGGCGACGGTTTCCGGGACGCCGGTGCCTTCGACGGCGCCGATCGGCCTGACCTTGACCAGCGATTCGGCGCTCGACAGCAGCTTTTGCAGGATGCCGGCATTCTGCTCGACGGGCGTCGCGGCAGCGACCATGGCGTTGGCGGCGGTGTCCGCTTCGGCGGCGATCTCGGCCCGCGTCGGGACGCCCTTTTCGGCAAAGGCGCGCAGCGTCGCGATCTCGGGTGCATCGGGTGAGATGGCGGCAAAGGTTTCGAGCTCGGCGGCGAACGGCGCACCACGGTCGAGCGCTGCCTTGAGCGCCGAGGCGGCAATGGCCAGCGCGATCTTCGGCTGCGAAGCCTGTGCATCGACCTTGCCCGAGAGCTGTGAAACCGACTGTTCCAGGGCCGCAAGCCGGCCTTCCTGCGCCTTTGCCGTGTCGCCGGCGGATTTCACCAGCGCGTCGAGCGCGGCCAGCCTTTCGTTGAGCGGGCCGAGATCGACGGGCGCCGTGCCGCCGGCCTTGCCGAGGGCCGCGACCGCCGTCTCGATCTGCCTGACCTTGTCGCCAAGTGCTGCCACCCCGGCATTGTCGCCGGCGCCGCCTTGTTCGACCGTCGATTTCAACGCCGCGACGTCCGCCCTGACCTGGTCCAGCGCCGATGACAGCCCGTCCACCTTGGCCGATGCGTCATTGTTGGCGCCGGCCTGTCTGAGGTCCGCGACCTCGCGTTTCAGCGAAACGATCTCACCATTGACGGCGTCGAGCGACACGGGGCCCGACCCCGGCGCACCGAGCAGGCCGGCAAATTGCAGCCCGCCGGCCGCGGCGAGCGCGATGACGCCGCCGACAATACCGGCGGCGATGCCGTTGATGCCGCTCCGCTTCGGCTGCGCTGCCATATGGTCGTCCCTCGTCTCGGCTGTCTTCTCGCCGGAGCCCGGGATCCCCGGTTCGTTGGCCCTGGTTCCGCTGGATGCATCTTCGAAACTGTAGTCGGAAGCCGTGGAGCGACCGGGCGGCGCATCCGAACCGGCGGGATAAGGGGTTTCCGTTTCCCTGGTAGAATCGGTGCCGGCATCCGCCGGCTCTTCCGTGCCGGCGCGCGCGGCTGCGTCGGCGTGTTCCCATGGCTCGAGATCGGTCTGGTCGGCATGCACCGGCTCTTCAGGCGGCTCGGGCTGCGAGGCGTTCGCCGCTTCCTCGGCCCGCGCCTCGTCAGTCTGCGAGGTCGCGACATCTTGTTCGTCGGCGACTCGCGAGACGGCGCCGGGCTCGAGCTCGATGGTCACCGGCTCACGGCGGCTCTTGGAATGCCGCATCTTCGGCGTCTTGACCATACTCGGGCTCCGCAAAATTCGCTTCGGGATGGTTGAAAGGGTCTAGCACATCACCAAGCGGTGAAAAGGGGCGGCGTGATGACGCCACGGCTTGGAGTTCAGTTTTGGCAAAACGCCGCAGTGGTTTTGGGATACGGCATGCGGGGCCAGAAACAAAAAACCCGCCTCGGCGGCGGGTCGTTGGGGCGAATCAGCACCATCAGTGATTTTCTAGCATAGCTGCCGGCACAAAGCAAGAACAAAATGTGACTCGAGGGCAATCGTCCATGTTGGCGCTGCCCCTCATCGCCCTGCCGGGCACTTCTCCCCGTATAGTGACGGGGAGAAGGGGCTGTCACGAGGCTCGACGCTTCTTCTGCAACGCTGGAGATTGGCGAAATCCTCGGCGAAGGCACCCCTCTCCCCGTCACTATACGGGGAGAGGATGCCGGCAGGCAGGTGAGGGGCGGCGTCAACATCTGGAGGACAGGGATAGAGCCGCCTCGAGTGCCGGTCAGCGCGACGCCTGCAAAAGCCCCAGCAAGGCATCCTCGCTGGGCTCCGGCGCTATCCGGATCCTTTCGCCGGCGACATCGCCCAGGGCCGCGGCAATGCGCCCCGACAACGCGAAAAAGCGCGTGTCCTGAAAAAGGCCACGCAGCGCCGGCCGGCCAGCCAGGGCCTGCATCGCCATGGCCGCCTTGGCCGAATAGAGCAGCACCGCCTCGACCGGCCGGGCGGACAGGCGCGCAAGCACGGCCTCATCGGAGTAATCCAGCACAACGGCGTCGTAGGTCTCGACGGCGCGGACCTGAACGCCCGCCGCCTGCAGCCGCTCCTCGAAACCCGGAAACCGCACCCGCCCGCAGAGATAGACGATCGTCTGCCCGGCAAAACCACCAGCAAGTGCATCGGCCAGCGCCTCGGCATTGCCCGGGCCTTCGCTGACCGACAGAAACCCGGCAGCGCGGGCTGCTTCCGCCGTCTTCCTGCCGACGGTGTGGCACGGCAAGCCCGCGAGCGCCGCGATGACCTCTTTCGGCGCATGGCGAACGGCATTGGCGCTGGTGACCGCGACCGCGGCGGCGGCATCGGCGACCGCGCCGGCATCGACCGCCAGCGCCACGGTTTCGGTCAATGGCAGCAGGATCGGCTGAAAGCCGGCATCCGCAAGCCGGCGCGCCGTGCGCGAGGTGCCCGGTTCGGGCCTCGTCACCAGGACGCGGAGCATGTCAGGTCCAGCCGTCGAAGAATGTTTCGCCGGCTTTGGCCCGAACGGTCGCGGCGGCTTCCGCGCCGATGCGCGCCGCCTCCTGCGCCGGCCCTTGCAGCCTGACTTCATGCGACTGCGTGCCATCGGGCGAGATGATCAGCCCGGCAAAGGAAATCGTCCCGCCCGATATCGTCGCATGGCCGGCGATCGGCGTGCGGCAGGACCCGTCGAGCGCCGCCAGGAAGGCGCGCTCGCAGGCCAGCGCCTCGCCGGTCGGCCCGTCGTGGATCGCCGTCAGCATCGCTTCCACGTCGCGGTCGCCGATGCGGCTTTCGATGCAGATCGCGCCTTGTCCCGGCGCTGGCGGAAAGACGTCGAGCGGCATCAGGTCGGTGACGACATCTTCGAGCCCGAGCCGCTTCAGCCCGGCATAGGCGAGGATGGTGCCGTCGGCGATGCCGTCGTCGAGCTTGCGCAGCCGCGTCTGCACATTGCCGCGGAACATCACCACTTCGACGTCCGGCCGCATCCGCCGGATCAGCGCCTGGCGCCGCAGCGACGACGAACCGACCTTGGCGCCTTGTGGCAGGCCGGCAATCGTTCGCGCCGCCTTGCCGATGAAGGCATCGCGCGCGTCCTCTCGCGGCAGGAAGGCGGACAGTTCCAGCCCTTCGGGCAACAGCGTCGGCATGTCCTTCGACGAATGCACGGCGATATCGATGCGGCGCGCCAGCAGCGCCTCCTCGATCTCCTTGGTGAACAGGCCCTTGCCGCCGGCTTCCGACAGCGGCCGGTCCTGGATGCGGTCGCCGCTGGTCGAGATGACGACCACCTCGAACGCCTCGGCCGGCATGCCGTGCGCGGCCATCAGCCGCGCCTGCGTTTCATGCGCCTGCGCCAGCGCCAGCGGGCTGCCGCGTGTTCCGATTTTCAAGGTTGTTTGCATGACGCGCCGTCCGTGATAACCCCCGGCAGATCGAGGCCGTTTTCCGGGCTTTCTCCTATCGGGGAAAGGCCGGTTGCACAATCATCGAGGACAGCGACGAATTGATCCGCGTTCTGGGCATCGAGACGAGTTGCGACGAGACCGCCGCCAGCGTGGTGGCGCTGGACGGTCGCAGCACGCCGCAAATCCTGTCGAACATCGTGCTCAGCCAGATCGAGGAGCATGCTGCTTTCGGCGGCGTCGTGCCGGAGATCGCCGCGCGCGCCCATGTCGAGGCGCTCGACGGCATCATCGAGGCAGCGCTGGCCGATGCCGGCGTCGAGCTCGCCGACATCGATGCGATTGCCGCCACCGCCGGTCCCGGTCTTGTCGGTGGGCTGATCGTCGGCCTGATGACGGCCAAAGCAATCGCCGCGGCAGCCAAAAAACCGCTGATCGCCATCAACCATCTCGAAGGCCACGCGCTGACGGCCAGATTGACCGACGGGCTCGGCTTTCCCTACCTCTTGCTGCTGGTCTCCGGCGGCCATACCCAGATCGTCGCCGTACGCGGCGTCGGCGACTACCAGCGCTGGGCGACGACGATCGATGACGCGCTTGGCGAGGCCTTCGACAAGACGGCCAAGATGCTCGGCCTGCCCTATCCGGGCGGACCGAATGTCGAGCAGGCGGCGGCAAATGGCGATGCGGCGCGTTTTGCGTTTCCGCGCCCGATGAAGGGCTCGGCGCAGCCCGATTTTTCCTTCTCCGGCCTCAAGACCGCGGTGCGCCAGGCGGCAACCGCGATTGCCCCGCTGAGCGACCAGGATGTTGCCGATATCTGCGCCTCGTTCCAGGCGGCGGTGGCGGATGCGCTGGGCGACCGTGTTGCGCGGGCGCTGACCCGGTTCCGTCAGCAATTCCCGGACAAGGCCGAGCCTGCGCTGGTTGTCGCCGGCGGCGTCGCCGCCAACCGGACCATCAAGGCGACATTGCAGGGCCTGTGCGAGCAGGCCGGGTTCAGCTTCGTCGCGCCGCCGCTTAACCTCTGCACCGATAATGCGGCGATGATCGCCTGGGCCGGCATCGAGCGCCTGCGCGCCGGCATATCAGGCGAAAACGCGGCCGATTTCGTGCCGCGCTCGCGCTGGCCGCTGGACAGCGTCTCGGCCCCGATGGTCGGCTCGGGCCGGCGTGGGGCCAAGGCGTGACCGGCAGCGAACACAAGGCGCCAAGCGGCTGGCGCGTCGCCGTGCTCGGCGGCGGCGCCTGGGGCACGGCACTGGCGCTGGCCATGCTGCGAGCCGGTCATTTCGTCCGCCTCTATGCGCGCGACCCGGAGACCGTCGCGGCGATCGACCGTGGCGAAAATCCGCGCTATTTGCCGGGCATCGCGCTCGATCCCGGCATCGTGGCGACGAGCGACATCGAGGCCTCGCTCGACGGCGCGGACTGCGTGCTGGCGGTGGCGCCGGCGCAATCGTTGCGGATTATGCTGACGGCGGCGTCCAGCCATATGCCGAAAGGCGTCCCGCTGGTCCTCTGCGCCAAGGGCATCGAGCGCGACACCGGCGCGCTGCTGTCATCCATTGCCGAGGAAATCCTGCCGGCAAATCCGGTCGCCGCTTTGTCCGGCCCAAGCTTTGCCACCGACGTCGCCAGGGGCCTGCCGACGGCCGTCGTGGTCGCCGCCCGCGACGAGGCTCTGGCCACCGACCTTGCCGCCCGCTTTTCGGCGGAAAATCTGCGCTGTTATTCGAGCGACGATCTAATCGGCGTCGAGATCGGCGGCGCGCTGAAGAACGTCTTTGCCATTGCCGCGGGTGCCGTCACCGGCGCCGGGCTCGGTGCCAGCGCCCAGGCGGCGATGGTGACGCGCGGCTTCGTCGAATTGCGCCGCATCGGCGCCGCCTTTGGCGCCAAGCCGGAGACGCTGATGGGGCTTTCAGGCCTCGGCGACCTGCTGCTCACCTGCTCGTCCGCCCAGTCGCGCAATTTCGCTTATGGGCTGGCGCTGGGGCAAGGCAAGCCGCTCGCCGGCCTGCCTCTGGCGGAAGGCGTGCCGACGGCGGCAATCGCCGCCCGCATCGCCGGCGAGCGCCGGATCGACGCGCCGATCATCGCCGCCGTCGCCGCCATACTGGACGGCACCATAACCATAGACCAGGCTGTGTCGGCGTTGATGACAAGGCCGCTCAAGACCGAAACCGACATGTAATCCCGAACGATTGCGGAGATGGAAAGATGCTGTTTGCGTTGATTTGCAAGGACAAGCCAGGAAGCCTGCAGGTGCGGCTCGATACGCGGCCCAAGCACCTTGCCTTCCTGGAAGGGCTGAACGGCGACAAGAAATTGGCCTTCGCCGGCCCGTTCCTCGACGCCGACGGCAAGCCGAACGGCACTCTCGCCGTTGTCGAGGCGCCCGATCTGGCTGCGGCAAAAGCCCTGTCGGCGGCCGATCCCTATACCAAGGCAGGGCTGTTCGAAAGCGTCGAAATCCGGCAGTGGAACTGGAGCTTCAACAAACCGGCGGATATCTAATCGAGGCGGCACCTGAGGAGGAGCAAAACAATGAACTACTGGCTGTTCAAATCCGAACCCTCGGTCTTCTCCTTCGAAATGCTGAAGGCCAAGGGCAAGGCCGGCACGCAATGGGACGGCGTGCGCAATTATGCGGCGCGCAACAACATGAAGGCGATGCAGATCGGCGATCTCGGCTTCTTCTACCATTCCAATGACGGGCTCGACATCGTCGGCATCGCCGAAGTCTGCGCTCTGGCCCATCAGGACAGCACCACCGACGACCCCCGCTGGGAGTGCGTCGATATCCGCGCCTTCAAGGACATGCCGAAGCCAGTGACGCTGGAGCAGGCCAAGGCCAATCCAAAGCTGGCCGACATGGCGCTGGTGCGGCTCGGGCGGCTGTCCGTGCAGCCGGTGACGCCGGCCGAATGGCAAGAAGTTTGCCGCATGGGCGGCCTGACGCCGGCGCCATGACGGCGCTGACGCCGGACAGCGCCAAGAAATTCATCCTCGACAACACGGCGCTGATGGCGCCGCCGCATGTGCCGGAGATCCGCCTGCAACTGGCCGACGAGGCACATGAATTATGGCAGCGGACAGAGGACGAGCTGACCGAAATCGGCCTGCCGCCGCCCTTCTGGGCTTTTGCCTGGGCCGGCGGCCAGGGCCTTGCCCGCTACATCCTCGACAATCCGGCGGCGGTGCGCGGCAGGCGCGTGCTCGACTTCGCCTCCGGCTCCGGCCTTGTCGCCATTGCCGCGGCCAAAGCTGGCGCCGCGGAGGTGATCGCCGCCGATATCGACCCGCTCTGCGCGACAGCGATCCGCCTCAACGCCGAGGCAAATGGAGCCGAGATAAAATTCCTCATCGGCGACTGCATCGGCAGCGATGCCGGGTGGGACGTCGTGCTGGCCGGCGATGTCTTCTACGACAAGTCCTTTGCCGACAGGCTGATGCCGTGGTTCGTCACTCTGAAGGCGCGCGGCGCCGACATCCTCGTCGGCGATCCCGGCCGTTCCTATCTGCCGAGGGCGGGACTGAAACCGCTTGCCGTCTATGAAGTGGCGGTGACCCGGGCGCTGGAGGACGCCGAGGTCAAGCGCACGACCGTCTGGCGTCTTGCTTGACGGCATCGCCGAACAGGCGTTCCATCGCGCAATCGACCGGAGGGAACCATGGATTTTTCAGCAATCAATTGGCTGGCGGTAATCGTCGCCGCCGTCGTGGCATGGCTGTTCGGCGCGGCCTGGTACATGGGCTTGAGCAAGCCGTGGCTGAAGGCCGCCAAGCTTGATCCGGCGACGATGAGCAAATCGATGCTGCCCTTCGTCGTCTCCTTCATCGCGGACCTCGTCATGGCGCTGGTCATGTCGCTGATCATCGGCGCGGTGACCGGCGGCGAACCGAGCCTGCTTGCCGGGGTGATCTTCGGCTTCGTTCTCTGGCTGGGGTTCGTCGCCACCACGCTTTCAGTCAACCATCGCTACGAAGGCTTCGGCTGGGATCTGACGCTCATCGATGTCGGCCATTGGCTCGGCGTGCTGCTTCTCATTGGCGCGGTGATCGGCTGGTTCGGCGCGGCGGTGGGCTGACCGTCAGGTCGGGGTCTTGGCGATTTCCTCGAGAAGCCAATCGCGAAATGCGACGATGCGCGGATCATTCGCCGCACTTTCGGGATAGACCAGGAAATAGGCGAATTCGGGCGCGACCTTGATGCCGAGTTCGAAGGGCCGGATCAGCCTGCCTTCGGACAGGTCGGTTGCCACCATGGCGAAATCGGCGAGCGCGACCGCGTTGCCGTCGAGCGCGGCCTGGACGGCATCCGTCGAGTTGCCGAACACGATGGTCCGGCTGTCGTCGAAATCGTCGACGCCCGCCGCCGCCATCCATATGCTCCAATTCGGCCAGGTGACGCCTTGGCGCGACCACTCGATATGGGCCAGCGTATGATGGAACAGGTCGCGCGGCTCCTTGAGCGGCGGCCCTGACCGCAGCAAGGCCGGACTGCAGACGGGAATAATGACGTTTTCGAACAGCCGGTGCGATCGAAGCCCCGGATACTTGCCGGTGCCAAAACGGATGCCGAGATCGACGTCGTCGCGATCGAAGTCGCGCACCTCGTAGCTGATGTCGAAACGCAGCTCGATCGCCGGATGCTGCTTGCGAAAATCGTCGACGCGCCGCATCAGCCACTTCGTCGCGAATTGCGCATCGAGGGTGACCTTCAGCAGCGCCGATCCGCGCGCTGTCTTCTGCGCCCGTGAGACGGCCCGACCAAGCAGGTCGAGCGCATCGGTCGAAGCTTCGAACAGCACCGCGCCCGCCTCGGTCAGCCGGATCGTGCGGCTGGTGCGTGTGAACAGCACGATGCCGAGCTGATCCTCGATTTCCTTGATCTGGTGGCTGACCGCTGCCGGGGTCAGGCCGAGCTCGTCGGCGGCGCGGGTGAAATTGAGGTGCCGGGCCGCTGCCTCCAGCGTCCGCAGCGCACGGGTTCCAGGCAACAGGCGCGCCATCAGTGCCAGACGAGGAGGGTTCGGTCGAGCATTCCAATCCTCAAACAAAACTTGAAGATGCGGAAAAAACTACTCGTTTCCCGTTTGAATTTCAATCCGCCATGATCTGAGCATCAAAGAAACATCAAACCGGATTTGATGTCCGGAGAAGCGGATTGCACCATGTCTGACATCACCTTGCGCTCTGTAAGCCTCCGCCCGGCCTGGCTGCGCGCCGTGCTTGACTGGCTTCGGCACGCGAGAATCGCGGTCAGTCTTCCCTACGAGAATGTCGAGAATCTCTCCGACCGCCAGCTGCGCGACATTGGCGGCGAACGCAAGGACATCGCACGCGCCATGGACCGGGAACTCGGCCGGCTCGGCCTTCTCGACATAGGGTGGCAAAGGAGTAGGGGAGTAGGGGAGTAGGGGAGTAGGGGAGTAGGGGAGTAGGGGAGTAGGGGAGTAGGGGAGTAGGGGAGTAGGGGAGTAGGAAAAGCTAAGCGGCGCGCCCGCGCCTGTCTTACCCTTACTGCCCTATTCCCCTACTCCCTTATTCCCCTACTCCCTTACCTTACCACCCTTACCACCGTCCGCTCCGACAGCAGCGGCAGCAGCCGTGCCATGGTGCGGGCCGTTACCGCGACGCAGCCTTGCGTCGGCGTGAAGCCGGGGCGCGCCAGGTGGAAGAAGATGGCGCTGCCGCGCCCGCGCCGGCGCGGCACAAAGTTCCAGTCCAGCACCAGGCAGGCGTCATAGAGGTCGTCGGCCCGCAGCATCCGCTCATGGCTGGCGCCATACGGGATTTTTACCGGACGGTTGTAGTTGCGGTCCCCAGGCACCTCGCACCAGCCGAGATCGCGGCCGATCGGCGTCATCGCCAGCCGCGTCCGGCGGCCGCCGGCAAAACGGTCGCCGCGAAAATATCCCGACAATATCCGCATCGAGGCAAGCGGGGTGGCGCCGTCGCCCTCGCGCTTGCCGGCCGAGATGCCGCCATGCCCCAGCGCACATGGAAACACGAGTTTGCCAGCCTGCAGAAAGCCTTGGCTGGGCTGGCCTGGGCGCGCGCGCACGGTGAGCACGGTGAGCCCTTTCGGCAAAATTGCGCCGACTGCATTGCGATCGTGTTTTTTCTTGTATGATCGTGCCACGGAACAAATCACTGTGAACGGCTGTTGTGCCGGTCAGCTTCCGCATAAACAGGCAGCGGTCAACTGAAATCTCTTTTCAAAACAACGGATTGATCCATGACTTCACGCACCATTCTGATCGTCGACGACGATGACGACCTGCGCGGCACCCTTGTCGAGCAATTGTCGCTTTATGAGGAATTCGATGTCCTGCAGGAAGCGACCGCCGCCAAAGGCGTCGCCACGGCGCGCGGCGGGCTCATCGACCTGCTGATCATGGATGTCGGCCTGCCCGACATGGATGGCCGCGAGGCGGTAAAGATATTGCGCAAGGGCGGCTACAAGGCGCCGATCATCATGCTGACCGGCCATGATACCGATTCCGACACCATCCTTGGCCTCGAGGCCGGCGCCAACGACTATGTGACGAAGCCGTTCCGCTTTGCCGTGCTGCTGGCCCGCATCCGCGCCCAGCTGCGCCAGCACGAACAGAGCGAGGACGCCACTTTCTCGGTCGGCCCCTACACGTTCAAGCCCAGCCAGAAGCTTCTGATCGACCCGCGCGGCGCCAAGGTTCGGCTGACCGAAAAGGAAGCCTCGATCATCAAATATCTCTACCGCGCCGACCAGAAGGTGGTGACCCGCGACGTGCTGCTGGAGGAAGTCTGGGGCTACAATTCCGGCGTCACCACGCATACTCTGGAAACGCATGTCTACCGGCTGCGCCAGAAGATCGAGCGCGATCCTTCCAACGCGGAAATTCTCGTGACAGAAAGCGGCGGCTACAAGCTGGTTCCTTAAACATTTCATTATTCAAATAAGCGATCCGGGCGGGGCGCTTTTCGGGTACGGTCCTGAGGCTGGAGGTGGTTCTGGATCGGCCTCGTAGGGGAGGAGTCGGACTGACGGTTCGGGGACATAGCTAGATGGCGCTGGATGACGACATCCGCATCCTGTCCGCCGTGAGGCTCTTCGAGGGCTTCACGCAGGAACAGCTGCGTCTGCTCGCCTTCGGCGCCGAAACCACCAAGTTGCAAGCCGACCACAAGCTTTACCGCGAGGACGACGAGGCTGATTGCGCCTATATCGTGATCAGCGGCCGCATCGTCCTCTACCGCGAGCACGATGGCGAGCGCATCCCGATCGGCACCGCCGGCCCCGGCACCATGCTCAGCGAACTGGCGCTGATCGCCGACACCAACCGGCTGACCAGCGCCTCCGCCGAAATCGATTCGGAAGTGCTGCGGCTCAGCCGCAAGATGTTCCGCCGCATCCTCGAGGAATATCCGGAGCTGGCGGTTCACCTGCACCAGCGCATCTCGGAGGATTTCCAGGCGATGATCCGCCGGATCGAGGAACTTGGGCCGCGTTTTGCCGGCTAATGTAGCGCCTCTGGCCTAACCAGATTGGAACCGCGAGGGCTCAAGGCCGGTGCGTTGCGGAAACAAGCTCGGCCTTGCGCCGCGCCGTCTCCAGTCCGAGCGCAATGAAGCGGCGCGCATGTTTGGCCAACTCCATATTGTCGGTCCACAGATTGCGCCAGATCGCGGTTTTCCGCGACAGGTTCTCGTCGACGATTTCCGAGGAGAAGGATTCGAAGCTGAGGTCGTCGCTGTAGCCGATGGCGGTCAGCGCATCGAATATCCCCGCAAAATCGATATTGCCGGTGCCGAGGAAGCCGCGATGGCTCTCGCCGATATGGACATAGCCAATCTTCCTTGCGGCGTTGCGAATGGCCAAGCTGACATCGGCCTCCTCGATGTTCATGTGGAAACTGTCGAGATGCAGGAAAATGTTGTCGGAGCCGCTGTCCGCGATGAAGGCCATGCCTTGCGCTGCGGTGTTGAGCAGATTGCTTTCGAAGCGGTTGACGATTTCGAGGTTGAGGGTGACGCCGGCTGATTTTGCCGTCTCCGCCACCTCGGCCAGCGTGCCGGCGCTGCGGTTCCACTGGTCGCGCGTCGGCGCCTCGCTCTGCAAGCCGTGGCTGGTGCTGAGGATGCCGGCAACCTTCTGGCCGCCGAGATCGCGGGTCAGCGCGATCGTACGTTTCAGGATTTCGACGCCGTGCGCGGCAATCGTTTTGTCGGCGCTCGAAATATCGCCGTCGGCCGGCAGTCCGATGCTGATCGCAACACCGAGGCCGAGATCGGCGATCCGCTTGGCCAACCCATCAATGTCGACATTGGCGGGGTCGAGATAGGAGAATTCGATCAGGTCGAAGCCGGCTTCCCTGGTGTTGGCCAGCGTCCGCTCGAGGTCGCCCTGCGCCGAGCTCGCCGACCAGACGAATGAGTGGATTCCGATGCGCGACATGATTGTCTCCGGTTATTGCAGGAGTAGCGGACGTAAGTCCAAATCGGTTTTGGCAATCCGTTGCTCGAACAAAAAAGGTGCGGCCGGGCATACCCGCCCCACCAGGCTTGGGAGGCTTAGCGAGCTGCGGTCCAGCCCTTGTAATCCTTCAAATTGTCGGCGGTGATCAGCTTCGGGTCGAGCAGCACCGTCGGCTCGGCCGGCTTCTTGCCGGCAAGCAGGTCAGCCGCCATCGTCAGCGACTGGCCGGCCATCACATAGGGATCCTGTGAGGCCGAGGCCTTGATCATCGACGTGCCGGAGGCGAGTTCCTTCTCGATATCCGGCGCACCGTCGACCGCGGTGAAGATGAACTCCGAGCGGTTGAGCTGCTTGGCCGCAAGCTGGGCGCCGATCGCTGTCGGATCGTTGATGGCGAAGACCGCGTCGATCTTGTCGAAACGGGTCAGCAGCGACTGGAACACTTTCAGGCCGCCGTCACGCGAGCCTTCGGCGTTCTGGTCGTCGGAAAGAACCTTGATGTCCGGGTGTTTTGCCAGCACGTCCTTGCAGCCCTTGACCCGCTCCAGGATCGACGACGAGGCCGGGCCGTTGAGGATGACGTAGTCGCCCTTGCCGCCGGTACGATCGACCAGATACTGGCACGCCTCTTCGCCGGCCTTGACATTGTTGGTCATCACGGTGACGTCGGCGCCCGGCGCCGAAACATCGAAGGCGGCAACGACGATGCCGGCCGCCTGCGCCTTCTTCACCGCCGGCGCGATCGCCTTGGCATCGACGGCGTTGAGCATGATGACGTCGACGCCGGCGGCGATGAAGGAATCGACCTGCGACACCTGCTTGTTGAGGTCGTAGTCGGCCGATACCGAGGTCACCTGCACATTCGGGTTGATCTTCTTGGCCGCGTCCTCGATGCCCTTGATGGTGGCGACGAAGAACGGGTTGCCGAGCAGGCCGACCGAGATGCCGACCTTGTTCAGATCCTTGGCCGATGCCGGCGCGATGACGGCGGCCGCAAGGGCGACGCCGCAGAGCAGTTTAGCGATGGTCTTCATTGTTTTGTTTTCCTCCTGATGCCCCGCGCCTCTCACGGTGCGTTACACATGAAACCGGCTCGTTGGATGCCGGCGACTAAGGGCCATCACGTTCTTGCTCCTGCCTGGAGCCGGTAACGGTCGAGGGCGACCGCCACGATGATGACCAATCCCTTGATGATGTACTGCCAGATGTCCGAAACACCGGCGAGGATAAGCCCGTTGGACAGCACGGCGATGATCAGGCCGCCGATCAGCGTGCCCCAGATCGAGCCGACGCCGCCGACGAAACTGGTGCCGCCGAGGATGACCGCGGCAATGGCGTCGAGTTCGTAGGACTGGCCGAGCTGCAGCCCGTTGGCGGCATAGAGCCGGGCCGCCGACATGGCGCCGCCAAGGCCGGCCAGAAGGCCGGAAACGCCGTAGACGAAGAGCAGCACCAACGGCACCTTGATGCCGGTCAGCCTGGCGGCCTCGGCATTGCCGCCGACGGCGTAGATCCAGGTACCGAGCACGGTGCGCTTGAGCACCAGCCAGGACAGCACCACGACCGCCAGCGCGATGATGACCAGCCACGGAATGCCGAACAGCGACCCGTTGCCGATGAAGTCGAACGGCAGGTCCGCGTTGAACACCGTGGTGTCCTGGCCGAGCAGGCGGGCGACGCCGCGCACGGCGGTCAGCGACCCCAGCGTGACGATGAAGGGTGGCAGCTTGATATAGGCGATCAGCAGCCCGTTGATGACGCCGAAGCCGAGCCCGACGAGAATGGCGGCCGGCACGCCCAGCAGTCCCCAATCGGGCACCAGCGACACCATCACCGCCACCATCGCCGAGGCGGCAAGGATCGAGCCGACGGACAGGTCGATGCCGCCGGTCAGGATGACGAAGGTCATGCCGGCCGCCAGCACGATGTTGATCGACGATTGCTGCATGACGATCAGCAGATTGGTCTGGGTGAAAAAGCGCGGGTTGATGAACTGGAAGCCGACCGCCAGCAGGATCAGGATCGGCAGCATGCCGAGCGCAGCGATGGCGGTGCGCCACCTTGTGCTCCTGCCGACCGCCCGGTCGTCCGCTTTCATCGTGTCGGCCACCTTGTCGGTCATCGCTGAGCCGCTCCCGTTGCAAGTTCCATGATCGCTTCCTGCCGCAGCGGCTCGCCCTCCGACGCCGTCACCTCGCCGGCAATGATGCCGTCGCGCATCACCAGCACGCGGTCGGCGATGCCGATCACCTCCGGCAGTTCGCTGGAGATCATCAGGATGGCGATGCCTTTCTTGGCCAGATTGTCGATCAGCCGGTAGATTTCCGACTTCGCCCCGACATCGACGCCGCGGGTCGGCTCGTCGAGGATGACGACCTGCGGCTCGGTTTCCAGCAGGCGGGCGAGCAGCACCTTCTGCTGGTTACCGCCTGACAGCGAGCCGGCGTTGGCCTGCACCGAGCCGGTGCGGATGGAGAGGTCGGATACCGCCTTGGCGGCGCGCTTTTCGGCTGCCGTGAAGTCGCGCAGACCGCCGGCGTTCGCGTCCTTTGCCAGCACGCCCATGCTGATGTTGTCGGAGATCGACATGTCGAGGAACAGGCCAAGTTGCTTGCGGTCCTCGGTCAGGTAGGCGATGCCGGCATCGAGCGCCTCGCTTGGCGAACCGATGGATATCGGTTTGCCGCCGAGCTCCAGCGTGCCTGATGTGTGCCTGTCGGCGCCGAAGATCAGCCGTGCCAGTTCGGTGCGGCCGGAGCCGACCAGGCCGGCCAGTGCCAGCACCTCGCCTTTGTGGAGATCGAAGGAACAATTCTTTATGAGATTGCCGTCCGACATGCCGCGCACCGACAGCGCGACGGCGCGCTTGCTGTCCGGTGGGCGGTGATCCTTCTTGTAGAAGGTCGACAGATCGCGCCCGACCATCATCGATACCAGGCGCGAGGCGTTCAGATCGGCGCGGTCGAGCGTGCCGACATAGCCGCTGTCGCGCAGCACGCTGACGCGGTCGGCGAGCTGGTAGACCTCTTCCATGCGGTGGCTGATGTAGATGATGGCGATGCCTTGCGCCTTCAGCGTCGCGATCACCTCGAACAGCCGGTCGGTCTCACGCGAGGTCAGCGACGTGGTCGGCTCGTCCATGACGATGATGCGCGCATTGGTCGACAGCGCGCGGGCGATTTCGACCAGCTGGCGTTCGCCGAGTGACAGGCTGGCGACCGGAGTGCGCGCCGAAAAGGTCACGCCGAGCCGCGCGATGATCTCGCTGGCGCGCCGATTGCACTGCTCGCGATCGACGACGCCGAACCGTCGCGGCTCGTTGCCGAGAAAAATGTTCTGCGCCACCGACAGATTGGGCGCCAGCGACAGCTCCTGATAGATGACCGCAATGCCGGCGGCGCGCGCCTTGATCGGGTCGCCCGTGGCGGCCGGCACGCCGTCGATCAGGATCTCGCCGCCGGGATCCGGCCGGTAGGCGCCGGACAGCACCTTCATCAGCGTCGACTTGCCGGCACCGTTCTCGCCCATCAGCGCGTGCAGTTCGCCGGCATGAACGGTCAGCGAGACATTGTGCAAGGCGCGGATCGCACCGAACGTCTTGGAGATGTGGCGCATCTCCAGCACGGGCTGGCGGGCCGTCTCGCTCCTGGCGGCGGCGCTCATCGCGCACCTCCCGCACCTGCCCTGGCCACACCCCGGTCGGCGGCAAGGCCGCGCCAATCATTGCGATAGCCGGCAAGGCCGCTGAAACTTGCCGCATGCACCGCCTCCGGCGCCTCGGTGGCAAACTCGCGTCCGACGCTTTCGAAGGCAAGTGCGGCGGCACCGGTGGCGCTGCCCTCCAGCGTTGCGCCCTGCAGGAAGGCCTGCCCGGGACGCAACTGCGCCAGCAACGCGGCAAGCAGCCCGCCATTGTTCAGGCCGCCGTCGACGATCACCGTATTGTCCGAATGGATCAGCTCGAGGCACAAATCCACCATCAGCGCGACATAGAGCAGCGCCATGGCCGCGCGTTCCTCGGCATTGGGCGTACGCCCGACCAGTTCGCCGCGGCGGTGTGGAATCGGGCCGCCGGGCGCGAAGCTCGGCAGCGCCATGATGCCGGCGTCGATCACCCGCTGTACCGAGGAGGGCGCGATTGCGCCCTGCCAGCCGGCGCTGATCGTGGCGAATTCGCGCCCGCCCATGAAGCGGATGGACGGCACCGGGCCGTCGTCGACATCGACATTGACCAGCATGTCGCGCTCGCCATCGAGTGCATCGAGCGGACAGTCCGGATTGAGCACGACCACCCAGGTGCCGGTCGAGACCACGGTCACCGGCCCGAGCTGCTGCCGGCGGTAGGCATGGAGCGCAGCATTGCTGTCGTGGACGCCATTATGGATGGCGACCGGCTTCGCGGCCTGGCCGAAGCGCTGCTCGCCGATCACCGCGCCGGCACGCTCGAAGGCGGGCATCTGGCTGCGCCAGCCCTCGGCATCGACCAGCGAGCTGAAATCGCGTTTGCGCGGCGCCCACAGATGCGAGTGGCAGCCGAGATACGACACTTCCGACACCGGCCGGCCGCCAAAACGCCAGCTCCAATATTGGGGATAGCCGAGGATCGATTTCGCTGCGGCGAAGGCACCGGGCTCCACCTCCTTCAGCCACAACATGTGGCGGCCGTAGTTGAAGCCAAGCGGCAGGCGCGGCGAAAAAGTCTCGGCAAAATCCGGAATGCGGCGGTCGATCTGCGCGGCGATTTCGGCCGGCGGTTCCTGCTCGTAGTCGAGGATCGGATGCGTCAGCGCGGCGTCGTCGACCAGCGCGAAGGTGCAGCCATGGCCGGATACCATCAGACCTCCGACGCCATGCGTGTCGACGGCGTCATCGATGGCGCGAGCCGCCCAGTCGTGCAGCGCTGGCTCGTCGAGCACGCTGAAGCCGCCTTTGCGGATCCAGCTCGGCTGGGTGCGGCGCTCGTCGAGGATCTGTCCGTCCTGGCCGAAGACGAACAGCTTCGAATTGGTCTTGCCGAAATCGAGGACGGCGATGTTCACTGGGCGCCTCCCGAGGAAGCGGCGATCCGCACCATGACGCCGGCATCTTCGAGCATGCGCGCATCGGCGTCGGACAGGCCGTCATCGGTGACCAGCGTGCCGATCCGCGACAGCGGCAGCGCCACGTTGCGCGCGTGGATCGACAGTTTGCGGCTGTCGGCCAGCACGACGATCTGGTCGGCGCAGAGGCTGAGCTCGACGATCGAGCGGACCAGCAGCGGATGCGATTCCAGAAGACCTTCCTGGCCGATGCCTTGCGCGCCGAGAAAAAACTTCGAGGCATAGAACGGCACCGTCTGCGTCAGCGAATGGATGATGCCCGGCTCGCGGTGCAGTTCGCCGCCGGCGACAGTGAGGCTGCAATGGCCGTGGTCGCTGAGATAGGCCGCGAGCGGCATCGAGTTGGTGTAGAGCCGGATATTGCGGTCGGCGAGCTTGACGCCGAGATGGAAGCAGGTCGAGCCGCCATGCACGATGACCGCGTCGCCGTCGCGCACCATGGTGGCGGCGAGAGCGGCGATTTGCCGCTTGGCCTCGACGGCGAGGTCGCGGTTCTCGTCATAGGGCCTGGCATAGGCGACGCCGGCTTGCGAAGCGCCATCGAGCGCCGAGATGCCGCCATAGACCTTGCGCGCTTCGCCGGCCTCGTCGATCTTGTCGATGTCGCGCCGCACCGTCGCCGCCGACACGCCAAGCCGCTCCTGCAGCTCGCGCACCGATGCGAAAGGCCGGTCCCGCAAAAGCTCGACAATCTGACGCTGGCGGCCGGAGTCGCTCAACCCTTACCTCCCAATGCGCTTGCCTCCCAAGCCATTTTGCACGGCATTGCCATTTTGCACGGCAATTGGTGCAACTTACTCAAAGTGCCTCCGATTGCAAGCCTGATTTGACGCGATAACATCACTGTTGACGTAACTTACTCGCATCTGCGATACCAGCGTCGGTCTTCGTCCCGGCAATGGGACGTCCAAAGCCGTGGCCACGCGGCCGGTTTGTGGAGGAATTTCGATGACGATCAGTGCGGATGCGCAGGAACTGGCAGCGCTGCGGTCGCTTTCGGCGGAGATCGGCAGCGAGCCGCATCTGACCCAGGCCGCCGGCGGCAACACCTCGCTGAAAGCCGGTGACACGCTCTGGATCAAGGCCTCCGGCACTTGGCTGAAGGACGCGCTCATCGCGGACATCATGGTGCCGGTCGGCATCCCGCCATTGCTCGACGCCATTGAACGGGGCGACCCGGCCGCCGAACAGCCACAGGCCTTCGCCATCGGCGCCTTCAATCCACGCGGCTTGCGCCCGTCGATCGAGACCACCGTGCATGCGCTGATGCCGCAACGCATCGTTCTGCATGTCCACTGCGTCGAGACCATTTCGCTGGCCGTGCAGGCCGACTGCGAGGCCGAGGCCGCCAGGCGGCTCGACGGCCACCAATGGGCGTATGTTCCCTATCGCCGGCCGGGACTGCCGCTCGCCCAGGGTATCGCCGAGCGCCTGCGGCCAGGCGTGGACGTCCTGATCCTCGGCAATCACGGCCTGGTCGTTGCAGCCGAGACCGTCGCCGCGGCCGACATGCTGCTGCGCCGCGTGACAAGGCTGTTGGCGCGACCGCCGCGCCAGGTGGCAGAACCGGACATCGTGGCGCTGACGGCGCTGGCCGGCGACAGCGACTACAGACTACCGGCCGACGTCGAGGCGCATGCGGTGGCGATCGACCCCGAAAGCTGCCGCATGGCGTCAGGGGGCAGCCTCTACCCCGACCACGTCATCTTTCTCGGCGAGGGTTCGGTCGTGGCGAGACCGGACGAGGGTGTGAAGCGCGTCATCGAGCGCAGCGGCGCCGCACCCGTGGCGATCCTGTTTCCCGGCCTCGGCGTGCTGATGCGCGGCGACGCCGGCGCCGGTGCCGACGCCATGCAGCGCTGCCTCGCCGACGTGACGGCGCGGGTCGATGTGGCGGCGAAGCTGAATTATCTGACAGCGGCAGAGAATGACGAACTGATCAACTGGGACGCCGAAAAATATCGCCAGAGACTCAATGCCGGAGGCAACTGACATGCCGCGTTCGTCTGGCCCGCTTGCCATCGGCATTGACATCGGCACATCCGGCGCGCGCGCCGTCGCCATGCGCCCGGACTTTTCCATTGCCGCGCATTCCGCTATTGCCCTCGAGCGATTTGGGCTGAACGGCCGCGACCCCGCCATATGGTGGGAGGCGGTCGGCGCGACGTTGGCGGAACTGCTCAAATGTATCGATCGCGCGGCAGTGCGCTCGATCGCCGTCGACGGTACGTCGGGCACGCTGCTGCCGGTCGACGGCGCCGGGCGGCCGCTGGCCGAACCGCTGATGTACAACGACAAGGTCGCTGACGACACTATTCTGACTGCAATAGCTGGCGCGGCACCGGCAACGAGCGCTGCACTTGGGGCGACGTCCGGTCTCGCCAAGGCGCTGTCTTTCCAGCACCTGCCCGGCGTCGCCACTGTGCTGCACCAGGCCGACTGGATCGCCGGACAGTTTTCCGGCCGCTTCGACGGCAGCGACGAGAACAACGCCCTGAAAACCGGCTACGATGTCGAAACCCGCCGCTGGCCCGACTGGATCGCGGCCACCGGAATGCGTGTGGATCTTCTGCCCCGAGTCGTGCGACCGGGCGATGTCACGGGCACACTCACCGCCAGCGCTGCGAAAATGTTCGGCCTGCCGCGTGACCTGGTCGTGGTCGCCGGCACCACCGACGGCTGTGCGTCGTTCCTGGCGACCGGTGCGACTACCGCGGGCGACGGCGTCACCGCGCTCGGCTCATCGCTGACCATCAAGATCCTCTCCGACCGGCCGATCTCGGCGCCGCAATTCGGCATCTATAGCCATAGGCTGGGAGACATCTATCTGGCGGGCGGTGCCTCGAACTCCGGCGGCAAGGTGCTAGCCCAGCATTTTCCCGTCGCCCGCATTGTCGAACTCAGCAAAAAAATCGACCCGGCGACCGAGACCGGCCTCGATTATTACCCGCTGCCGGCGCCGGGCGAACGCTTCCCCATAGCCGATCCGGCGTTGCCGCCGCGCCTCGAGCCGCGGCCCGCCGACGACGCCGACTATCTGAAAGCGATGTTCGAGGGTATTGCGGCGATCGAAGCGCTCGGCTATCGCCGGCTTGCCGAACTCGGCGCCCCCCGGCTGACATCGGTCAGGAGCGTCGGTGGCGGTGCGGCCAATCCGGCCTGGACGGCGATCCGGCAGCGCAAGCTCGGCGTCGCCCTCTTGCCGGCTCTGTCGGACGAGGCCGCTGCCGGTACGGCGCGGCTGGCGCTGATGGGCGCAAGCGCAGCGGGGCTTTTATGACGGCCAAGGCAATTCAACACCTCGACGGCATCGCCGCGCTGGCCGACCGCTATCAGGTGTTCCTGCTCGACCAATTTGGTGTGCTGCACGACGGCACCAGCGCCTATCCAGGTGCTGTCGAAGCCTTGTCGGCACTCAAGCGCGCCGGCAAGACCATCGTGCTGATCTCGAATTCCGGCAAGCGGGCGCAACCCAATGAGCGCCGCCTGCTGAAGCTCGGCTTCGAACCGGGAAGCTGGGATCACTTTGTCTCCTCCGGCGAGGTGGCGTGGCGCTCCTTCCATCAAATGGCGGCATCCGGAGCCCTGCGCCCGCAGACAAAATGCCTGCTGATCCGCCGCGACAATGACCGTTCGGCTGTCGACGGCCTGCCCTTCGTCCTGGCCAAGGACGGCGACGATGCGGAACTGGTGCTGATTTCCGCCAGCGAGGGCGATCGCTACGACCTCGACCATTATCGCCGGCTTCTTGGTCCGGCGGCGGCGCGCCGGGTGCCATCCTTCTGCACCAACCCCGACAAGATCATGCTGACTGCCGTCGGCCCTCGCTTCGGTGCCGGCCGGCTCGCCGATCTCTATGAGAGCCTCGGCGGCAGCGTGGCGCGCATTGGCAAGCCCAATCCGCAGATATTCGAGGCAGCGCTGGCACTGGCGGGCCACCCGGAGCGCGACAGCGTGGTCTGCGTCGGCGACAGCGTCGAGCACGACATCGCCGGCGGCAACGGCGTCGGCGTCGCGACGACGCTGGTCCTGTCAGGCATATTGGCGGGGGCGCCTGACCTGGAGGACGTTTTCGCCACGCTCAACGCCCGTCCCGACTACATCGCGGATAGCTTCAGGTTTCGCTGAGTTGTTAAGGCGAGACAAAGCTAATCCAGGTTGAAACGCCCGATCACCGGCACATGGTCCGAGGGCCGTTCCCAGCCGCGCGCCGGCCGCAGGATTTCATAGCTGGCAAAATGCGGCACCAGGTTTGGCGACGACCAGATATGGTCGAGGCGGCGGCCGCGATTTGAGGCCTGCCAATCCTGGGCGCGATAGCTCCACCAGGTGTAGAGTTTCTCCTCGTAAGGCACATTCAGCCGCATCAGGTCGATCCAGTCGCCGGCGAGCCGCATTGCCTCGAAATTTTCCGTCTCGACCGGCGTATGGCTAACGACGTTGAGGAGCTGCTTGTGCGACCAGACATCGTGCTCGAGCGGCGCGATGTTGAGATCGCCGACCAGGATCGAGCCGGAGTGCTCGTCATGCTCGGCGCGGACGGCGTTCATCTCGGCAACGAAATCGAGCTTGTGCTTGAACTTGCGGTTGACGGTCGGGTCGGGCTCGTCGCCGCCGGCCGGAACGTAGAAATTATGCAGCAGGATCGTCTTGCCGCCGACGTTGACGGTGACCGACAGATGCCGGCTGTCGTCGATGTCGCAGAAGCGGCGCTTTTCGACGATCTCGATCGGACGACGCGCTATGGTCGCAACGCCGTGATAGCCCTTCTGGCCATGGAAGGCGATGTGCTCGTAGCCAAGCTTGCGGAACGCCTTCTCCGGAAACAATTCGTCCGGAACCTTGGTTTCCTGCAGGCAAAGCACGTCCGGCGCCTGCTCGACCAGCCGGCGCTCGACAATCGGCATGCGCAGCCGAACGGAGTTGATGTTCCAGGTAGCGACGGAAAACGGCATGTGGGGTTCCGGACAACGCAAGATCCGCCGGATGGCTCCGACGGAAGTCAATCGCGGAAACTACTGCCAGCCGCGCACCGTAAAGACAAGCCGCCCGCACCAACGCGGAAAGCCATCCCGCAGCGGTAGAAAGCTACCTAGTCTTGGTGTTCAGTTCCCGGTTGGCCGTATAGTCGATGGCGAAGGTGTCGGGGGCGAAGCTGACGCCCTCCTTGGTGTTGAAGATCATCACCGTTGTGTCCTTGCCTTGCGCATCGGTGATGGTCCACTGCCGCAATTCATAGGATTTCGGATCGAACATCATGGTGATCTTCGAATTGCCGAACACGGATTTGTCGGCAAGCTGGATAGTGGTGAGATCGTTTTCTTCCTTGACGCTTCTGACGCGTCCGCCCGAGAGATCGATCTTGTCGTCGAGCAGCAGCTTCAGTGGCGTCTTCGACAGCGGATAGAGGTCGGAGGTCCGCAGCTTCTTGTTGAGGATGACCACCGACTTGCCGTCGGAAATCACCCTGAAATTCGAGGCGCCGTCATAATTGAAGCGGATCTTGCCCGGCCGTTCCAGAAAGAACTTGCCGCCGGTCTGCTCGCCCTTGGGTCCGAACTGCACGAACTCGCCGCTCATCGATTTGACCGAGGAGAAATGATCGGCGATTTTCTGCGCCGTCGCCGGAACCGCTGCTTGCGCCGACGCTAGCAACTGGAAGCCGGGCACGAGGTTGGCGGCCGCCGCACCGGCCAGGACCAGACCGAGGCCGAGCACATGCCGGCGGGTTGGGGCGAAATCCCTGCTTGGGGCGAGAGTTGCGTTTTTCATGCCGGTCACCATCATTTGATTGCTTGCTCGTTATATTGGTCTGGCCCCCCAGTTGGGCTTAAGTTTGGCGGGCCGCACGGCGCTCATCCGTTGCAACGCGCCAAAAGGTTCAAAGTTGCCGGCGCTGATGCGCTCTAGAACTTGTCGTCCTCCGTCGGTACCAGGATTTCGCGTTTTCCGGCATGATTGGCCGGGCCGACAATGCCTTCCTTCTCCATCTTCTCGATGATCGAGGCGGCGCGGTTGTAGCCGATGCCGAGCCGGCGCTGGATGTAGCTGGTCGAGGCCTTGCCGTCGCGCAGCACCACCGCAACCGCCTGGTCGTAGGGGTCGTCGGAATCGTCAAAATTGCCGCCGTCGCCGCCGCCACTGCCTTTGCCCGACGGCTCATCGTCGTCCTTGTCGTCGTCCTCGGTGATGGCGTCGAGATATTCCGGCACGCCCTGCAGCTTCAGATGCGCGACGATCTTCTCCACCTCGTCGTCGGAGACGAAGGGACCGTGCACGCGCTGGATGCGGCCGCCGCCGGCCATGTAGAGCATGTCGCCCATGCCGAGCAGCTGTTCGGCGCCCTGCTCGCCCAGGATGGTGCGGCTGTCGATCTTCGATGTCACCTGGAACGAGATACGGGTCGGGAAATTTGCCTTGATGGTGCCGGTGATGACGTCGACCGACGGACGCTGCGTCGCCATGATGACATGGATGCCGGCGGCGCGCGCCATCTGCGCCAGGCGCTGCACCGCGCCTTCGATGTCCTTGCCGGCGACCATCATCAAATCGGCCATCTCGTCGATGATGACGACGATGTAGGGCATCGGCTCGAGGTCGAGGTTCTCCGTCTCGTAGATCGCTTCGCCGGTCTGGCGGTCGAAGCCGGTCTGCACGGTGCGCGAGATCCTTTCGCCTTTTTTCTCGGCCTGCTGCACGCGCGCGTTGAAGCCGTCGATGTTGCGGACGCCAACCTTCGACATCTTGCGGTAGCGGTCCTCCATCTCGCGCACGGTCCATTTCAGCGCCACCACCGCCTTCTTCGGATCGGTGACCACCGGCGTCAGAAGATGCGGAATGCCGTCATAGACCGAGAGCTCCAGCATCTTTGGATCGATCATGATCAGTCGGCAGTCCTGCGGCGTCAGCCGGTAGAGCAGCGACAGGATCATGGTGTTGATGGCGACGGACTTGCCCGAGCCGGTGGTACCGGCGACCAGCACGTGCGGCATTTTGGCGATGTCGACGATCACCGCCTCGCCATTGATGGTCTTGCCCAGCGCCAGCGCTAGCTTGGACTTTGTCGTTTCGAAATCGCGGCTGGCGAGTATCTCCCTGAGATAGACGGTCTCGCGTTTGGCGTTCGGCAGCTCGATGCCGATGGCGTTGCGGCCTGGCACCACGGCGACACGGCAGGCGATGGCGCTCATCGAGCGGGCGATGTCGTCGGAAAGGCCGATGACCCGCGACGATTTGATGCCGGGCGCCGGCTCCAGTTCATAAAGCGTGACGACCGGGCCGGGACGCACATGGATGATCTCGCCCTTGACGCCGAAATCCTCCAGCACGCCTTCGAGCAGGCGGGCATTCTGCTCCAGCGCGTCCTTGGACAGGCTGGCATCGCGCACGACATTCTTCGGCTCGGACAGGAAATGCAGCGACGGCATTTCAAACCTTTCCGAGCCGATCAGTGTGGTCTGCGCTTCGCGCTGGACGCGGGCGCCCGGAGCCGGGCGGGGTGCCGGCGCTGCGACGCGCGTGGCCGCATCGGATCGGAAATTCTGAACCTGCGCTGTCGGGGCGCTGCGCCGTTGGCCCACGGGCTCCGGTGCAAAATCCATGTCGTCATTGTCATCGTTGTCGAAGACGTCGGCATCGTCGGGGTCGATCGAGGCACTGCGGTCGTTGACCATGGCGGCGAAGAATTCCGGCTCGACGCGGGCCCGCCCGCCCGGGCTCATCCGCGCTTCGGCGAACTCGGCCGACTCGACCCGTTCGGCCGCCCGCCGCCAGGCGCTGGGGCGCGGCTCCATCTCCGGCTCGAAATCGTCGTGCTCGCGCCGGCGCGCGGCGCGGCGGCGCAGATAGGCGCGCAGCGACAGCCACCAGTGGGTGATGGCGCCAAGCGCCAATATACCTTCGTCGCCCTCGTCCTCTTCATTGTCGAAAAGCAGGTCGTCCTGCGGATCGGGCACGGCAGGCTGTTCGAGGACGGCAAAGCCGTTCTTGCGCGAAATCAGCGCCGAGCCATACAAGAATACCCACAGCGCCGGCGCTGCCAGGAGCACGGCGAGCACGCTGGCGACGAGGCCGGTCGGATAGCCGCCGATGACCAGGCCGGGAATGTTGAGTACCATATCGCCGAATACGCCGCCGAGGCCGGTCGGTAGCGGCCAGGTCTTGGGCGGCACCACGCAGCCGGCAATTGCGGCGCCAAGCAGCGAAAACCCGAACCAGGCCAGCGCCCGTTTCGGCAGCCGGTCGACACCGCGCGCGGTAAACAGCAGAAATCCCCAGATCACCGCCGGCACCAGCGCCGCAACGGCGGCAAGTCCGAAGAACTGCATGGCAATGTCGGAAAAGACGGCGCCCGCATAACCCATTGCATTGGTGACGATATTATCGGTGGCGTGCGAAAAGCTCGGATCGGCGACGTTCCAGGTGGCAAGGGCGGCGACGCCGAAGCCAACCAGAGCAAACAGCCCGGCACCGACCAGCCGCCCGACCTGGCGCCTCGCGAACGCCCGGATGCCGTGCCCCGTATCGGCCAGCGCAAGCGGTGCTGAAGCCCCTGAACGCATGCTCTTCCTCGTCTGTCGTTGCCCGGCCGGGCGCGGACGCGCAACACGGCAGATTCGGCTGTCAGACTAGCGGCGGGAAGGTTAAGGGCGCATTAACCATGGGCAGTCTGCGTCTGCGGAACGGGCGCAGGATGTCACGTCTGACTTCCTGTTCAAACGCGGCGGTGATCCTGCGACAGGCATTGGAAACCACGCTGACTCGGCGAAAATGGCGGGCACGCTGGCTCGCCATTGTCCGAATCGTGGCGATGAAACAATCAGGCCGCGGCCTGATTGGGATTGTCAGTTGGCGCCGCCGAGCGCCTGCACATTGGCGCAGAATTCGGCATGCGGCTTGCTCATCGCCGCATCGTTGCATTCCTTCTTCATGGCTTCCTGCTTTTCCTTCGGCATCGCCATGAACGCGGTCTTGAATTCCGCCATCGGCTTCATGGTTTTCATGCTGGAGTCCGTGAAGAACGGCGCCATGTTGTCCGGCTCGTCCAGCGCACCGGCCAGCGCCGTTCCGCTGACCAGGGCAAGAGCGAGAGCTCCGAGGCAGATTGTCTTGATGTTCATGATGGTTCCTTCCCCATGGTTTTTGACGAGCGTCCAAATGACGATCGCACCACAGTTCGGAGCCGCTGCGGCCGATGTTTCACGCCGCCGGCGGATCGGGCACCTTGATCAAGCGATCGTGATCGAGCCATCACGGCCATCCGCGCAAAAAAAGAGGCCCGGAAGGTTTCCGGGCCTCAAGGCGTGAGCCCTTGCGGGAGCATCACGACGGGATCTTCCCCGGCACCGGCAAAACGCCGGTGCCAGCCAATACCTTTACGGCACCACTTCGCCGTGCTGGCTGATGTCGAGCCCTTCGACCTCTTCCTGGGTGGAAGGACGCAGGCCGACCAGCGCCTTGACGATGTAGAGGATCACGAAGCTCGCGATCGCCGTCCACAGGATGGTGAAGACGATACCGTAGAGCTGCTTGCCGACAGAAGCACCCGAGCCGAGGCTGTTGATCGCCGGATCGGCGAGCACGCCGGTCAGCAACGCGCCGATGATGCCGCCGATGCCGTGCACACCGAATGCATCGAGCGAGTCGTCATAGCCGAACGCGTGCTTGAGCTTGACGGCCGAGACGTAGCACAGCACGCCGGCGACGATGCCGACGATGAAGGCGCCCGTCGGATTGACGAAGCCGGAAGCCGGTGTCACCGCGACCAGGCCGGCGACGGCGCCCGAGATGATGCCGAGAACGCTCGGCTTCTTGGCGACGATCCATTCGGCGAACATCCAGGCGAGCGCCGCAGCGGCAGCGGCAACCTGGGTGTTCAGCATCGCGGCACCGGCAAGGCCGTCGGCGGCCAGTTCCGAGCCGGCGTTGAAGCCGAACCAGCCGACCCACAGCAGCGAAGCGCCGATTACGGAGTAGACGAGGTTGTGCGGCGCCATGTTGGTGGTGCCGTAGCCTTCACGTTTGCCGAGAACCAGCGCGCAGACCAGGCCGGCAACACCGGCATTGATGTGAACGACCGTGCCGCCTGCGAAATCGAGAACGCCGGCTGTGCCGAGGAAGCCGCCGCCCCACACCCAGTGCGCGATCGGGGCATAGACGACCAGCAGCCACGCTCCCATGAAGATGAGCAGCGCCGAGAACTTCATACGTTCGGCGAAGGCCCCGGCAATCAGCGCCGGCGTGATGATGGCGAAGGTCATCTGGAACATCGAGAAGACGAACTCAGGGATGTTCGCCACCCCCGGCAGCCACAGCGACGAGGTGGTGATGCCATTGTGGAAGAACTTCGAGAAGCCGCCGAGATAGGCATTCATGCCGCCGCCATCCGAGAAAGCCAGCGAATAGCCGAACATGAACCACAGCACCGTCACCAGGCAGGTGATGGCAAAGCTCTGCATGATCGTGGCGAGCACGTTCTTCTTGCGCACCATGCCGCCATAAAACAGCGCCAGGCCCGGTACGGTCATCATCAGCACCAGGGCCGTCGAGGTCAGCATCCAGGCGGTGTTGCCGGTGTCGAGCGCGGGCGCAGGGGCAGCCGGTGCTGCCGGAGCTGCTTCCTGCGCGAACGCAGCAACCGTGCCCAGTGCAGCGAGAGCGAGCGAGCCCAAAACGGCCGCGCGTCCCGTTATCTTCAAGGTGGAAGGAATATTCATTGAACTCTCCATTGGAATACGTATCCGCGGCTCAAAGCGCGTCGGTGTCTGTTTCGCCGGTGCGAATGCGCACCGCCTGGTCGATGCCGAAAACGAAGATCTTGCCGTCGCCGATCTGGCCGGTCTTGGCCGCCGCGGTGATGGCGTCGACGGCCTTGTCGACCATGTCGACGGCGACCGCGACTTCGATCTTGATCTTCGGCAGGAAGCTGACCGCGTATTCCGCCCCGCGATAGATTTCCGTGTGCCCCTTCTGACGTCCGTAGCCTTTTACTTCGGTGACGGTCAGGCCCTGGATGCCGACTGCGGTGAGCGCCTCGCGCACCTCGTCGAGCTTGAACGGCTTTATGATTGCCATCACGATCTTCATAAGGTTTCACCCTTTGCTGTTGCGGGTCCCCGCGTTTGCACGACTTCGCCGATCCCCATGAGAGCCGGAGAGTGCCCGCTAGGATTCAAGCTCCGTGCCAATTGCCGAAGCAGGGTGTTAAGCTGTTGTTAAACAACGAAATCGGGAAGGTTTGCCGACTGCCTGTTCACAGGCGCGGCAGTGCATATGCTTAAAAAATAGGCAAATTTCGAAAAATGCCTACTCCGCAGGCGGCCGCTTCAGCCGGATGAGTCCTTCTTGGGCAACCGAGGCGATCAACGTGCCGTCGCGCGCAAACAGCGAGCCGCGGGTAAAGCCTCGCGATCCTTGCGTCGACGGGCTGTCTTGCGTGTACAGCATCCAGTCGTCGAGCGGATGGCTGCGATGGAACCACATGGCGTGGTCGAGGCTGGCTGCCTGGATATCGCGATCGAAAATGGCGCGGCCATGGGCAAAGGTCGAGGTGTCGAGCAGCGTCATGTCGGAGAGGTAAGCGAGCACGGCCGCCTGCGTGGCGCGGTCCGCCGGCACCGGGCCGGTGGTGCGGATCCAGATGTTCTGCTTCGGCTCGAGCTTTTCCCGGCTGGTATAATGCTTCAGCATCACCGGCTTCATCTCGATCGGCCGGTCGCGCTCCCAATAGCGCTTGATGCCGTCGGGCACGGCTTCGCCGAACTTGCCCAGCAATTCGCGCTGCGACAGCAACGTGTCGGGCGCCGGCACGTCCTGCGGCATTGGCACCTGATGTTCCAGGCCGACCTCATCCTGCTGGAACGAAGCTTCGAGCGAAAAGATCGCCTGGCCGTGCTGGATCGCCACGACGCGGCGCGTAGTAAAGGAGCCGCCGTCGCGGATGCGGTCGACCTCGTAGATGATCGGCACCTTGGTGTCGCCCGGCCGCATGAAATAGCCATGCAGCGAATGCACGTGGCGCTCGGGCTCGACCGTTCGCTGCGCGGCGACCAGCGCCTGGGCGATGGTCTGGCCGCCGAAGATGCGCTGCCAGTCGAGCTTGGGGCTGCGACCACGATACAGATTGTGTTCCAGCTGCTCGAGGTCGAGAATGCCGAGAAGCTCGTCCATGGCTGCCGTCATCTTGACCTCGCCGCAAAATTACCATGGCGGTTTCCGACAGGAACAGCGGGCAGTCAAGGGCGGAATGCCCGGCGACAGTCAGGCTGCGAAAGGAATTGCCATGGTGGACAGCAAGAATTCGCTCGACGTTCTGGTCGCCGGCGCCGGCTATATCGGCCTGGCCGCCGCCGTATCGCTGAAGCAGGCGCGGCCGAGCCTTGCGGTTGCCGTCGTCGATGCAGCACCCGCCGGCGTCTGGCAGAAGGACGGCCGCGCCTCGGCGATTGCCGCCGCCGCGTGCCGCATGCTCGACCAGCTCGGCGTCTGGAACGAGATCGCGCCGGAGGCGCAGGCGATCACCGAAATGATCGTCACCGATTCGCGCACGACGGATCCGGTCCGTCCGGTGTTCCTCACCTTCGACGGCGAGGTCGCGCCCGGCGAACCCTTTGCGCATATGGTCGCCAACAAGGATTTGAACGGCGCCTTGCGCCGGCGCGCCGAACAACTCGGCATCGGCATCATCGAAGGCGTCGCCGTCAGCGCCTTCGACATCAACGGTGCCGGCATCACCGTGCATCTTGCCGATGGCGCGACGCTGAAGGCGCGGCTGCTGGTTGCGGCCGACGGCGTCAACTCGAAGCTGCGCGACATGGCCGGCATCAAGACGGTGAAATGGGAGTATGGCCAGTCCGGCATCGTCTGCACGGTGGCGCACGAGCGGCCGCACAACGGCCGCGCCGAAGAGCATTTTCTGCCAGCCGGCCCCTTTGCCACGCTGCCACTCAAGCCGGGCAAGGACGGCACCAACCGTTCGTCGATCGTCTGGGTCGAACGATCGCAGGATGCCGAAAAGCTGGTCGCGGGCGACACCCTGGTCCTGGAGTATGAGCTCGAGCACCGCTTTGGCCTCAAGCTCGGCGAAATCCATATCGCCGACAAGCCCCGCGCCTGGCCGCTCGGGCTGACCATTGCGCGCGCCTTCGTCGCGCCGCGCATCGCCTTGGCCGGCGACGCCGCCCACGGCATCCATCCGATCGCCGGCCAGGGCCTCAATCTCGGCTTCAAGGACGTGGCTGCACTTGCCGAAGTGGTGGTCGAGGCCGACCGGCTCGGCCAAGACATCGGCGCGCTCGATGTGCTCGAACGCTACCAGCAATGGCGGCGCTTCGACACGGTGCAGATGGGCATCACCACCGATGTGCTGAACCGGCTGTTTTCCAACGATTTCGGCCCGCTGCGCGCTTTGCGCGACATCGGCCTCGGCCTTGTCGAACGCATGCCCCGCCTGAAGGGCTTCTTCATCCGCCAGGCGTCGGGTCTGTCCGGCGACACGCCGAAACTGTTGAAGGGCGAACCGCTCTAGCCCCGGCAAGCGCGCGTTTTACTGGCGTTCGGTCAGTTGACCTCGAAGCCCAGTTTCTGGCGGAGCCGCAGCATTCGCTGGTCGGAAATCTGCAGGCTTTGCCCGTCGGCTTCCGCCGCCCGGCTGACCATCTGCAGCAGATCGCTCCTTTCGGCCGCGTCGAGCCGCTCGCGCAGGAACGGCGCCAGCTTGTCGATGACGACCGTGACGTCGTCGATTTGCGATGCCGCCCATTTGGCGTAGATCACCGCTTCATCGGTCTGCTTTTTGTCGGCAATCTCCGAGATCACCGATCGAATGGCAGCTTCGCGTTGCGGCAGCACAGGGCCGTGTTCCGAAATGATCGCGGTGATCAGCGTCGCGGCGGCCACGACCGGATCGTCGATCGCCGTCAGCGGCGAGAGCGCCGCCTGCTTGCGCAGTTTCTTGCGGCGGATATTGCCCTGGACGCGGCCAACGACGTCGGCAACCTCACGCGCCGCGTCGTTCATGGTCTTCAGCCGGTACCACCAGAACGCCGCTGCCCCCAGTAGGCCGATTGCAGCAATCAATATATGCATGCCCCAAGATCCCCAATCTCGGGTGACGATAGGAGAAGTATTGCTTCGCTTCAACACGCAAAAGTTGCGTCAATTGAAGAAAACGAAAGCCTGCGCCAGTCGCCGGCCGCCGACATCTCTACGACCCCGGCACGTTGTAGATCGCCCGCACCTCGATCGTGCCGATTTCCGCCAGCGGAATGCCGCCTGCGATCTCCAGCGCCTCGTCGAGGTCCTCGGCCTCGATCATGACGAAACCGAGCAACTGCTCCTTGGTCTCGGCGAAAGGGCCGTCGGTGACCAGCCGCTTGCCTTTGCGCCGGCGCACGGTCTTCGACGTCTGCACCGATTGCAGCGCCTGCGCGATGATCAGCCGGCCGCTTTGCGCCACCGACTTGTCATAGGCCAGCGAATCGGCGTCGAGCTTGGCCAGCCTCGCAGGCGTCATTGCGTAGAGATCTTTTTCTTCACCGTAGACCAGGCAAACATATTTCATCTTTACCTCCATTCCTGGGTTGGACCGTAGGACGAGGCTACGGAAACATCGGCCGGGCCTTTGCCCGCTGCATAATCGAGACCCGCTGCATAATCGAGAAAGGACACCGCAATGCCGATGATGGCAATCGCCGCAAGCAGTCGGCCAAAACCGGAAGGCCGCAGGCGCGACCAGTCGGCTTGCTGTTCACCGGTCCCGCGGCAGGTGTTTGTCCAGTGAGCAGAAAACAGATTGTTCATGTGGTCCTCCATCCGGCCACCAATTCCATGGCCGCCCCCAGGACGGCCGGGACAGATGGAAGTCGACATTTTTGCACGCGTTTTTTTTCGAATTTTTCGCCCGAGCGTTTTTTGCCCGACCATGATGTGTCACGCTGCCGCCGATACGAAAGCGCGGGTGGCCTTCGCTCCCGCGCGCGCTATAGTCGACTGGATGCCGATCACGGGCTCAGTCACGACAATCAAGGAGGAATTGATGGACCGCACCGCCAACGCCGTTTGGAAAGGCAGTTTCAAGGAAGGCAAAGGCACACTCGAAACCCAGAGCGGGGTGCTGAAGGGCACGCCCTATTCGGCCAAGATGCGTTTCGAGGACGAAAGCGGCAAATCCGGCACCAACCCGGAAGAGCTGATCGCCGCCGCCCACGCCGGCTGCTACGCCATGCAGCTTTCGCATTTTCTCGCCGAGAACGGCACGCCGGCCGCCGAGCTCGACGCCAAGGCCGTGGTAACGCTGGTCCCCGGCACCGGCATCACCGGCAGCGCGATCACGCTGGTCGGCAAGGTGCCGGGCATCGATGCCGACAAGTTCAAGGAATTGGCCGAGAAGGCCAAGGCCGAATGCCCGGTCTCGAAAGCGCTCGGCGCCATCAAAGTATCGCTCGACGCCAGGCTCGGGTGAGCCGCCAAACGAACGTCGGCGATCCTTCGCGCCCCCCTCTGCCCTGCCGGGCATCTCCCCCTCAAGTGGGGAGATTGGCAGTTTTGGCGACGGCTCTCGTCCTTCAACCTTGGTGATTGGCGAAAGTGGAGATGACAGCGCAATCTCCCCCCTTGAGGGGGAGATGTCCGGCAGGACAGAGGGGGGCGCTGTCCCGCCGGCATTCGAGTGACTATGTAGTGCCTTCGCCGGACAGCGCGTCGAGGCGGGCGCGCAATGCCGCGACCTCTTGCTCGAGGGCGTGCACGCGCGTCTCCAGATCCGACGCCGGCGAGGACGACTGCAGGGCTGCGGCAGCCGGCAGCTGCGGCGGTCCGCTGAGCAGATGGACATAGCGATCCTCGCGCTGGCCTGGCCCGCGATCGATCTGCTGCACCAGCGGTGGCCGGCGGCCGATCAGCAGATCGAGGTTGCCGCGAAGCTCGTCGATCGACGGCAGCCGCGCCATGCGCTCGCTTCGTGCCAGCAATTCATAGGCCGTCTGCGGGCCGCGCAGGAGCAACAGGCCGAGCAGCGCGATCTGCGCCGAGGTCAGTGAAAAGCGCTGTGCCACGACATGCTCATGGCGCTCGACGCGCGACGCGAACACCTGCCTGACCAGGCCCTTCTGCTCAAGCTGGCCAAGTGCCCGCCTAACCTCGCCAAGCTCGACCGACATCACCGGCTCGCGCGCCGTCTTCTGGTTGGCCGCGGCAAGTGCCGCATTGAGCGTCAGCGGATAGACGTCCGGCGTCAGCTCCTTCTTCTCGATCAGGCAACCGAGGACGCGCGCTTCGATGGGGGAGAGGATGGGAAGATCGGAGTCGGTCATAGATGGTATCCATTTGAAGTCGGCGGGACAGCGCCCCCTCTGTCCTGCCGGACATCTCCCCCCTAGGGGGGAGATTGGCAACATAGCCGATTTCGCCAATCTCCAGCGTTGCCGAATAAAGCCCCGGGCCGAAACTGCCAATCTCCCCACTAGAGGGGGAGATGTCCGGCAGGACAGAGGGGGGCGCGAAGGATCGCTACGGACGAGACGATCTCGGCTGCAACCCGCCCGCCGCCTATACCCGTCGCTCCACCATCATCTTCTTGATCTCGGCGATCGCCTTGGCCGGGTTGAGCCCCTTGGGGCAAGTCTGGGCGCAGTTCATGATGGTGTGGCAGCGGTAGAGCCGGAACGGGTCTTCGAGGTTGTCGAGCCGCTCGCCCGTCGCCTCGTCCCTGGAATCGATCAGCCAGCGATAGGCCTGCAGCAGCGTCGCCGGGCCGAGATAGCGCTCGCCGTTCCACCAGTAGCTCGGGCAGGAGGTCGAACAGCAGGCGCATAATATGCACTCGTAGAGCCCGTCGAGCTTTTCGCGGTCCTCATGGCTCTGCAGCCATTCCTTGGCCGGCTCGGGCGATACCGTCTTCAGCCACGGCTCGATCGAGGCGTGCTGGGCGTAGAAATTGGTGAGGTCGGGCACCAGGTCCTTGACCACGGCCATATGCGGCAGCGGATAGACCTTGATCGCGCCGGAAATGTCGTCACAGCCCTTGGTGCAGGCCAGCGTGTTCGACCCGTCGATGTTCATGGCGCAGGAGCCGCAAATGCCTTCGCGGCAGGAGCGGCGCAGCGTCAGCGTCGGGTCGATCTTGTTCTTGATCCAGAGCAGCGCGTCGAGCACCATCGGCCCGCAATCGTCCATGTCGACGAAATACGTATCCATGCGCGGGTTCTCGTCATCGTCCGGCGACCAGCGGTAGATGCGGTATTCGCGCAGATTGGTCGCACCCTCCGGCTTCGGCCAGGTTTTTCCGGCCATGATCTTCGAGTTTTTCGGAAGCGTGAGTTCGACCATTACCTCAGGTCCTTTCGGATGACGAGCTTCAGCCCGGACCAGATCTCGTTTATGGCGGCGACCTTGACGTCGACGAGGTCGAGCTTCAGCGCCTCGGCGCGGATAACGTCCTCGGTGACGTCGGTCGGCACTTTCGATGCCTTTTTCGGCCATGACACCCAGACCATGCCGTTCCGCTTGATCGCCGCTTCGACGTCGCCAAGACGGTCCTCGATCTCGACGCGCTGCCGGGTGAAAGCATGTACGGCATCGTATTTCTCATGAACGCCCGAAATCGCCGACCAGTCAGCCAGCCGGTCGAGCTCGGCAAAGTCCACGGCTTCGGCAAGGTCGTCCAGCTCGGCCGGCAAGGCGACGAAAGCGGCAATCATCCCGTCCTTCAGGCCGAGCTTGGCCGGAAGGGGCGTGCCGGAATATCCCGCAACCGCCAGCGCCATCGTCAATACACTCTCGCCTTCGGTGCAATCTTGGCCGGGTTGATGCCGCCGTCTGCCTCCTTGAGCAGCGTCTCAGTGTGCACGGGCCGGTAGGTGAGCGCCACCTCGCCGGCTTCGTTGAGCCGGGCCAGCGTATGCTTGCGCCAGTTCGCGTCGTCGCGGGCCGAAAAGTCCTCCCGCGCGTGCGCGCCGCGGCTTTCCTTGCGCGCCTCGGCGCCGTAGACGGTGGTGATGGCGTTGGCCATCAGGTTTTCCAGCTCCAGCGTCTCGACCAGATCGGAGTTCCAGATCATCGAGCGATCGAACACTTTTACGTCCTTGAGCTCGCCCCACAGCTGCGAAATGCGCTTGCAGCCGCTTTCCAGCGATTCCTGGGTGCGGAACACCGCTGCGTCCTCCTGCATCGCCTTCTGCATCTTTTCGCGCAAAACCGCTGTCGGGGTCGAGCCGTTGGCGTGGCGCAGCCGGTCGAAGCGGTCCATGATTTTTTCGACGGCGGCCTCGTTGGGCGAGGGGATCGCCGATGTGCGGTCGATCACCTGGCCGGCCCGGATCGCCGCCGCACGGCCGAACACCACCAGGTCGATCAGCGAGTTGGAGCCCAGCCGGTTAGCACCGTGCACCGAGGCGCAGCCGGCTTCGCCGACCGCCATCAGCCCGGGTGACACCTGGTCCGGGTTCAAAGCCGTCGGGTTCAGCACCTCGCCCCAATAATTGGTCGGCACGCCGCCCATATTGTAGTGGACCGTCGGCAGCACCGGGATCGGTTCCTTGGTCAGGTCGACGCCGGCAAAGATCTTTGCCGATTCCGAAATACCGGGAAGCCTCTCGTGCAGCACGGCCGGGTCAAGATGGTCGAGATGCAGAAAGATGTGATCCTTCTTCGGGCCGACGCCGCGGCCCTCGCGGATCTCCAGCGTCATACAGCGCGAGACCACGTCTCGGGAAGCCAGATCCTTGGCTGACGGCGCGTAGCGCTCCATGAAGCGCTCGCCCTCGGAATTGACGAGATAGCCGCCCTCGCCGCGGGCACCCTCGGTGATCAGGCAGCCGGCGCCGTAGATGCCGGTCGGGTGGAACTGCACGAACTCCATGTCCTGCAGCGGCAGGCCTGCGCGTGCGGCCATGCCACCGCCATCGCCAGTGCAGGTATGCGCCGAGGTGGCCGAGAAATAGGCGCGGCCATAGCCGCCGGTCGCCAGCACCACCATCTTCGCCGAAAAGCGGTGGATGGTGCCGTCGTCGAGGTTCCAGGCGACGACGCCGGTGCAGGTGCCGTCCGGCTCCATGATCAGGTCGAGCGCGAAATACTCGATGAAGAACTGCGCATTGTGCTTCAGCGACTGGCCGTAGAGCGTGTGCAGCATGGCGTGGCCGGTGCGGTCGGCGGCCGCACAGGTGCGCTGCACCGGCGGCCCCTCGCCGAAATTCATCATCATGCCGCCGAACGGCCGCTGGTAGATTTTCCCGTCCTCAGTGCGGCTGAAGGGAACGCCGTAATGCTCGAGCTCGTAGACAGCCGCCGGCGCTTCGCGCACCATGTATTCCTGAGCGTCGGTATCGCCCAGCCAATCCGAGCCCTTGACCGTGTCGAAGAGATGCCACTGCCAGTTGTCTGGCCCCATATTGGCGAGCGAGGCGGCAATGCCGCCCTGCGCCGCCACCGTATGCGAGCGCGTCGGGAACACTTTGGTGATGCAGGCGGTGCGCAGGCCCTGCTCGGCCATGCCGAGCGTGGCGCGCAGGCCGGCGCCGCCGGCGCCGACGACCACGACGTCGAATTTGTGATCGACATAGCTATAGGCGGAAGCCGTGTTGGCGTTCTTCGCGTCCTTGGCCAAAAATCAGCCTCCAAATGCCAGTTTAAGCAGGGCGAAGACCGAAGCGACGCCGACGACTACGGGAAAGAATGTGTTGAGAGCGAGCAGCGCCAGCCTGGTGCCCTCGCCATGCACATAGTCTTCGATGATTGCCTGCATGCCGAGCCGCATGTGGTAGAGGACCGACAACAGCACCAGCGCCAGGACCAGTGCCACGAACGGATTGGCAAGTGCGGCGCGCACCTCGAGGTAGCTGGCGCCGTTGAGTGCAATCAGGAAGCCGACGAAGAACAGGACCAGCGGGATGTTGGAAATCGCTGTCAGCCGCTGGCGCCAGAAATGGCCGGTGCCCTCGCGGGCGGAACCGAGGCCGCGGACCTTGGCCAGCGGCGTGCGCATATCGGTGTTCTTGCCGTTCATGTCAGGCTCCCCCGCGCCATGTAGCCGGCGATCCAGATCAGCAGCGTCAGCGTGACCGAGCCTGCCAGCGTCGCCCAGGCGATCCTCGAGGCGGTATGCTTTTCCAGCCCTGCCCCAGTGTCCCAGATAAGATGCCGGACGCCGCCCAGCATGTGGTGCATCAGCGCCCAGCTGTAGCCGAACAGCACCAGCCGTCCCAGCCACGAGCCGAAAGCCCAGTTGACGGCATTGAAGGTCGCCTCCGAGCTCGCCGCCGCCATCAGCCACAGCGCGACCAGCAGCGTGCCGAAATAGAGCGCCCCGCCGGTGATGCGGTGGACGATCGACATCGTCATGGTGATCGGCGGCCGATAGACGGTCAGGTGCGGCGAAAGCGGCCGTTCACGTCTGGCAAATTCGCGGGTGGCTGGTGATTTGCTCATGGCTCCCCCAGTTCGGCGTCTCTGGAGCCTCAGGTGGGAATGCGGCATTGCCGCTTCCGGTTGCGACTTCGGACAGCCGGTTTCTAATGCTCTTTTTGCACCGCGTCAAAGCCGGAAAACCGTTTCGAAAACGTAATTTAGTCTGATGAAAGCGACGCTTTCAGCTTCAATCGATTAGGACTGTCGCCTTGAGCCGGCACAATGTCGCTGCACTGCAAAATATGGCTGCCGCACCGGGCGGATCAGCGTTTACAGGCCAGCGGTGATGCACCGCCCTTCATCACCAGCGCATCACGCCCATCGATCACGATTGCGTCATGCGCCTCGCCGTAACGGCTGGTCTGATTGGCCGGTGACGCCGGCAGCTCGGAGCTGGTGCCGTCCGGGCCGAGCACGCGCACCGACGTGCCGAGGTTCTCGATGGTCATCACGCTACCGTCGGCGCATTTGTAGGTTGCAGTGCGCGGCTGCGGTGCCGTCGGTTCGCTAGCGGCGGGAGCAAGCGACACGGAAGCGGCGGGCGTATTGCCGAGCTTGGGCGCGCTGGTCTGCGGCGCGCAGGCGGCGGCAGCCAGCAGCGGCGGAATGGCCAGCGCCATCCGAAACGTGCGGCGTAATCTCATATGCTGCTTTCCCCCGCGCGCATCGAGCCCGCCGCGATGCTTCGGCAGGCCACCGGATTTCATGCTTTTTAAGTCGCGCTCGATGCCGGCGATGGTGGGAACAAGGCATGGCCGAATGATGGCCGGTGGGTGATCGAGTATTAACCATGTTTTCCGAGACCTCGCCCCGGCTGCGGTTGCCCTCTTAACAAAGGTTAATAAAAGGTTAATTTCTGATTCGAGGAGGCTTGCCTCTCAGCAATGGAGCAGCACGCCATGCATTCGAATTCAGCAGGATCGCGCCTTCCCTGGTTCCTAGTGGCGGCGCTCGCCTTCGGCATCGCCGCACCGGCATTCGCCGGGACGCGCCACCACGACCGCGTCTATGCCGATTCCTTCGGCAATCTGGTCATCGAAAGCGCCGCCGGCTACAAGCGTATCCTCGTCGGCGAGGGCAAGCTGGCCAAGGAATTGTCCGACTACACCGGCGCCGGCCAGCCCCACGTGATCTACGAAAACGAATCGGACGATGTTCGCAGCGGCGACTGCTACAGGCCGCCGGTTTTCGTGAAGGGCCGCAGCTATATGTACGGCCTCTCCGACGGCGAGATGCCGGAGCTCAGCCCCTGCCGCTGACGGCCACGCCGCCCTTTGTCGACGGCGCCGGCAGGGCTACAGCCGACCCCACCGAGACACGCACGCAGTCGCGGCCGCTGCCCTTCGCCTGATAGAGCGCTTTGTCGGCGCGCCGCAGCAGGTCGGAAAAGCTTTCGCCCGGACCAAGCTCGGCAACGCCGAAGCTGGCGCTGCAGCGATGATCCGCCGGCAGGCAGTCGATCGGCGTGGCACCGAAGGCGCTACGCGTGCCCTCGGCAAAGAGCCGGGCGGCGGCTAGGTTGGTCCCCGGCAGGAAAATAGCGAATTCCTCGCCGCCGATGCGGCCGGCGACATGATGGTCGGCCGCGGCCTCGCGGAGGAAACCGGAAAGGTCTCGATGACCCGATCGCCGGACGCGTGGCCGTAAGTATCGTTGATGCGCTTGAAATGGTCGAGATCGGCAATGACCAGTGCCGCCGGAACGGCGCGCCGCATGGCATCGCGCAGTGCGATCTCGGCATGGCGCTCGAAGCCGCCACGGTTGAGCAGCCGCGAAAGCGTGTCGGTTTCCGACTTCGACGTCGCCTCGGCGAGCACGTCGCGGACCAGGATAGCCAGCGTCACCAGCGCAAGCGCCAGGCCGAACACGGTGCCGATAGACTGCGACACCAACGCGTAGCTGGTCTGCGCATAAGATTGCGGGTTGGCACCCCAGCCACCAAGCGCATGGGCGATGAAGGGTTTGCTGGCGAACTGCAAGGTGCTGGCCGCCAGGACAGCCATCAGCATATAGTCGAGCCGCTCGCGTCTTTGCCTGGACGACAAGACGATCGCCAGCCCGGTGAATTGCATGGCCGCATAGGGAAGCTGGTAGGCTGCCATTCGCACAAAGGATTGGCGTGGCAGGTCCTGGACGAAGTAGACCGCGAGGGTGGCGAAGACCAGGAAGAACAGCATCGGCAGCCAAGGCGGCGAAACGCGGTATTTATGGGCAAGCCCGCCATTGAAGGCGACGGTTGCGCCAAGGAAGGCGGCAAAGGCGGCGACAACCACGGGGCGCGCATTGTCGAAGGCAGGGATGCTGAACTCAATCGCGAAATAGGCCATGCCGAGCGCATAGCCGAACGCCAGCCAGCGCGCCGATACACGTCCGGCGTCATAGACCGCTATCGTCATGAACGCCGCCGCCAGCAGCCCGGCAACGAACAGGTTGATCACCAGGATGAAATTAGCGCTGCCCATGGCGTTTTGGCACTCCCCCCCGAACAGCAAATCACCGACGCGCGAAAAAGACGTTAATTCGAAGCCGCCGCTGACGCTCAGCCAGCACTGGTCCGATTGGGAAGGACGACCGTTTCAGGCCGCTGATAGGACAGGCATACGCTGTCGCGGCCACTCCTTTTGGCTTTATAGAGCGCTTCGTCGGCGCGCCGCATCAGCGGGTCCAGTCCTTCGTCGCTAGTGCGGGCGGCCACGCCGAAGCTCGCGGTCACTCTTGTCTCGGGCGGAAGCCCGTCGATTCTGCCCGCCGAATAGAGCGTGCGAATGGTTTCGGCAAACAGTCTTGCCGCACCAAGGTCGCTGAGCGGCAACAGCACGGCGAACTCTTCGCCGCCGATACGGCCGGCAACGCCGCGCGTACCTGCAGCCGACAGAAGCTTGGCAGCGAAGTCGGCGATGACGCGGTCGCCGGCCGCGTGGCCATGCTGATCGTTAAGTGCCTTGAAATGATCGAGATCGGCAAGCACCAGCGCAACCGGCAATTGCGCCGTGGCACAGTGCTGCAGGACAAGCATGGCGCGCTCCTCGAAGCCGCGGCGGTTGAGCAGGCCCGACAGCGGGTCTGTCAGGGTTTCGGTCTTCAGGGCCTTCATCACATCGAGCGCGGCGGCGCCGAACAGGCAAAGTGCAATAAGCAGCGACAGCAATGCATGCGACAGCAGCGCCGTCGTCCAATAGGACGAGGTGTAAAGCCCTTCATAGCTGGTGAACGGCCCATGCGCGATGACGACGGCAAGCGTCCGCGCCAGGAAGTTCAGGCCGGAAAGCAGCGACAGCACGAACAGGATCATTTCTGTCGGGCCGTTGTTGCGCACCACGCGCAACTCGGCGGCGACAACCAGGCTGATGCCGCCGAAGCTGAAATTGATGGCAAGGATGCGCCAGGTGAGATCCGGCCGGGCAAAAAGAAACCACGAGAACGCGGCCAGGCCGCCGCAGGCCAGAATGCCGACCGCCGGGTAAGGCACGCGCCGCCCATAGCGCGCAATGACCGCGCCGGCGAGACAGCAGGTGGCGAAGGTGAAGCACAGGATCGAGATGAGCTTGGTCGGTGCCATGCCGACCGGCAGCGTGAAATACTGGAGCAGGAAGCCTGCGGCCGAGGCCGAGTAGCCCGCCGCCAGCACAGCCAGATAGGAACGGTGGCGCTGATAGAACCACAGCACGAGAAATGCCGCGCCGAGTGTGAGGGCGATGCCTGGATTGAGCAGCGCTATGAGCAGGCCGGTGTCCAAGCGCTGTAATTTCCCCTCGCTTCCCCTTGGAGGACCTTAGAGCGTAAGCCCAAACAAGCGGTTAAGCGAAAGCGAATATACGACGGGTGCGTCGACAAAGCCGCTGGGCGGAACCGCGAACGGCGAGCGGCGTTTCACGACGGCAACCAGGAGACGCTCCGATGGCCGACACGATCATGCTGACCGATCACGATGCAATTCGCTCATGGGCCGCGGCGCGCGCCGGCTTTCCGGCGATCGTCGACGTGTCGCCCGAAGCCGGAACGCAGCCCATGCTGAGGCTGGTCTTCGGCCAGCATGCCTACCAGGACCAGGATGAGGCCGAACGCCCGGTCAATGCCGGCGGCTACGAACTGGTCGAATGGGACGAATGGTTCAAACTCTTCGACGAGCGCCAACTGGCGCTGGTCGTCGCAAAGGATCAACCCGGCCGCCGTGAGGGATTCCACGAATTCGTCAGACGGCCCGGCTGAAGAATGCCCGAACCGCATTGCGGCTCGGGCACCTCATATCCGACTGCGCGCGCCCTGCGCTATTTCCACTCGCGGATGTCGACGAAATGGCCGGCGATCGCCGCCGCCGCCGCCATTGCCGGCGACACCAGATGCGTGCGGCCCTTGAAGCCTTGGCGCCCTTCGAAATTGCGGTTCGAGGTCGAGGCGCAGCGCTCATGCGGCTTCAGCCGGTCGTCGTTCATGGCAAGGCACATCGAGCAGCCCGGCTCGCGCCAGTCAAAGCCGGCGGCGACAAAGATCTTGTCGAGGCCTTCGGCCTCTGCCTGTTCCTTGACCAGACCGGAGCCCGGCACGATCATCGCACTGACCCGTGGGTTGACCTTCTTGCCCTCGATCACCTTGGCGGCGGCGCGCAGATCCTCGATGCGGCCATTGGTGCAGGAACCGATGAAGACGCGGTCAAGTTCGATATCGGTGATCTTGGTGCCCGGCGTCAGGCCCATATAGTCGAGTGCGCGTTGCTTGGACGTGCGCTTGTTCTCGTCAGTGATGTCGTCCGGGTTCGGCACGATGCCTTGCACCGAGACCACGTCTTCGGGCGAGGAGCCCCAGGAGACGATCGGCGGCAGTTTTGCCGCGTCGAGCACGACCACCTTGTCGAAATGCGCGCCTTCGTCGGACTGCAGCGTCTTCCAGTAGGCGAGCGCGGCATCCCAAGCTTCGCCCTTGGGGGCGCGCGGCTTGTCCTTGACATAGGCGAAGGTGGTCTCGTCGGGCGCGATCAGGCCGGCGCGCGCGCCGGCTTCGATCGACATGTTGCAGATCGTCATGCGGCCTTCCATCGACAGCGCCCGGATCGCCTCGCCGGCATATTCGATGACATAGCCGGTGCCGCCGGCCGTGCCGATTTCGCCGATGATGGCGAGGATGATGTCCTTGGCGGTGACGCCTTCCGGCAGCGCGCCGTCGACGCGCACCAGCATGTTCTTGGCCTTGCGCTGGATCAGCGTCTGCGTCGCCAGCACATGCTCGACTTCCGAGGTGCCGATGCCATGCGCCAGCGCGCCGAACGCGCCATGCGTCGAGGTGTGGCTGTCGCCGCAGACGATGGTCATGCCGGGCAGCGTAAAGCCCTGCTCGGGACCGATGATGTGGACGATGCCCTGGCGGATGTCCTTCTCGGAATAATACTCGACGCCAAAATCCTTGGCGTTCTTGGCCAGCGCCTCGACCTGGATGCGGCTTTCCTCGTTCTTGATGCCGAACTTGCGCTCCGGCGAGGTCGACACATTATGGTCGACCACTGCCAGCGTCTTTTCCGGATGCCGAACCTTGCGGCCGGTCATGCGCAGGCCTTCGAAAGCCTGCGGGCTGGTCACTTCGTGGACGAGGTGGCGGTCGATGTAGAGCAGGCAGGTGCCGTCGTCCTGGCGGTCGACGACATGGTCGTCGAAAATCTTGTCGTAGAGGGTGCGCGGTGCGCTCATGTGCGTAAATCCGTCGATTTTAAAAAGGGAAAAGGACGCCGGTCGGCCCGGCGAAGCAGCCTGGCGAGTCTGCCCTAGCTAAGTCGGCTGGTCAGCGCTCCGCAGACGCGCGCGGAAAATCGCGACGGCAGGCGTTTTCTGTCCTGCAGCACGAAACCCTTATAGGCCGGATCGCCAAAAAGCTCTTCCATGGGGTGGCTCATATCAATGTTTTGGCTTTTCAGCAATCGCGTCTGCCTTCGCAGGCGCTTCACAGCACCTCGAACACAAACGTTTTCACCAGCGCGTCGGGCTCAGCGATCGCATAGCAGCGGAACCACGGGCTCTCCTCGACCGGCCGCCATTTTTTCGCCTGCTCCAGTTCGCTAAACACGGCCTTAAACCTGCCGCTTTCAAACACCTGGTCACGGACCGTAAAGATGGCGTGGCCGCCCGTCCTGGTGATGCGTACCAGTTCATGCAGGCCCGACGCCGGCGCGTGGCCGATGGTGAACACGCCGGTCGAGAAAAAGGCGCGGAAATACCCGTCCGGCCAAGGCAATGGCCCGCCGAGCATCGCCTGTTTCAGCTCGCTGTAGGCCTGCCGGCTGCCGGCGATTTTCAGCATGTCCTGCGAGAGGTCGAGCCCGGCAATGTCGTGGTAGCCGAGCGCCTTGAGCGACGGCCCCGACAGGCCGGTGCCGCAGCCGGCGTCGAGCAGCGGCCCTTCGCCTGGCGGCACGTGGCGCGCCACCCAGGCGGTGATCAGGAACGGCAGGAGATAGCCGAGCGCCGCGGTTTCGCCGTCATAGGTCGCGGCCCATTGCGCATAGGCCTTGGCGAGCGCCTCAGGCGTGTCGGCCGTGTAGACCGCTTCCAGCGCCGCATTGGCCTTGTCGATGATCATGGGTCCTCCCCGGTCGCGTCCGCTCGATGGTAGCGCCGATTTCGCCTGCCTTCTATTCCCCATTCTGGTGGCGCAGCCGCTTCTCCAGCGCCCGCAGGGCCAGCGACAGGCCGACGGTCAGCATGAGATAGATATAGGCGACGATCGAATAGGTTTCGAAGAAGCGGAACGAGCCGGCGGCGTAGATCTTGCCCATCTGGGTGATGTCGGCGACGCCGAGCACCGAGACCAGCGAGGAATCCTTGACCATGGCGACGAAATCATTGCCGAGCGGCGGCAGGATGGTGCGGATCGCCTGCGGAAAGACGACCAGCCGGAAGCGCTGCGTGCGCGTCAGCCCGAGCGCCTTCGCCGCCTCGATCTGGCCTTTCTCTACCGCCTGGATACCGGCGCGGAACACCTCCGAGATGAAGGCGGAATAGCCGATGGTCAGCGCCATAATGGCGCGCCATAGCAACGACACGTCGCGTACCAGCAGCTCACCGAAGAGGCCGGCGCTTTGCAGCGGCGCCGTCAGCGCGTTCCATGCCGCAACGAAGGCCGGCGCGCCGGCAAAGGCGATCCAGAACAACAGCACCAGCATCGGCACGCCGCGGATGATCTCGACATAGAAGCGGCCAATCTGGCTGAGCCAGCGTGAGTCCGACAGGCCCATCAGCGCGACGCCGAGGCCGATCGCGCAAGCCAGCGCGAAGGCGACCACAGTGACGAAGATGGTGACGCCGATGCCCTTGGCGACGGTTGCGAAGACCTGGGCATAGAGATCGCTGGCAGCGATGAAGATGGCGGCAGCCAAGGCGATCGCCACGGCCACGGCAAGCCACCACGGGAAGTCGGATTTGGCGGTGGCTGGGGGCGCCGGCGGCATCAAGCAATACCGGTGATAGAGTCACGAAGGCAGCGTTCTGTCACACCCCCCTCTGGCCTGCCGGCCATCTCCCCCTCAAGGGGGGAGATCGGCAGCTTTGACCTCGCCGCCCGTTCTGCAACACTGAAAATTGGCGAAAGCCGATGCGAAATCCAATCTCCCCCCTTGAGGGGGAGATGTCCGGCAGGACAGAGGGGGGTGTACGAGCGCAGAGTCAGCGCGAGTTCCCGCGCACAATCGTCATGAAATGCGCGCAACAAGCGGGCCTACTGCCCCATCTTGTAGTCGAGGAACCACTTCTTGTTGAGCGCGTCGAGCGTGCCGTCGGCCTTGAGCGCGGCGATTGCCGCGTTGACCGGCTTCACCAGATCGGAGCCCTTGGGGAAGATGAAGCCGAAATCCTCGGTGCCGAGCGGCCCGCCGATCAGCTTCAGCCCGCCATTGGACGCATCGACATAGCCCTTGCCGGCAGTGCCGTCGGTGAGCACGACATCGACGTCGCCGGCCTTCAGAGCCTGCACCGTCGCGCCGAATGTCTCGAACAGCTTGATGCGCGGGTTCTGCTCGTTGCCGTCGAGCACGCTGTAGACGGCGGTGTAGAACGGCGTGGTGCCGGCCTGCGCGCCGATCAGCCCGTCCTTGAAGGCGGCAAACGTCTTGGCATCGCTGAAGCGCTTCTCGTCGCCGCGCACCAGCATGAACTGTTCCGAGCGCATATAGGGGTCGGAGAAATCGACCTTCTGCTTGCGGTCGTCTTTGATGGTGATGCCGGTCATACCGATGTTGTACTGATTGTCGGTAACCGCCTGGATCATCGCGTCCCAGGAGGTATTCTGGTACTCGACCTTGAAGTTCAGCCGCTTGGCGATCTCGTTCATCGCGTCATATTCCCAACCGATCTGCTTGCCGGTCTTGGCATCGATGAACTGCAGCGGCGGATAGGCGTTTTCGGTCACCACCACCACTTTCTTGCCGCCGAGGTCGGGCAGCGCCTGCGCCAGAGCCGCGACGGGCACGAGAAGGCAAGCCAGCAGGCCGGCCAGCAGCAGTTTCCAATTGATCATGACGATGCTCCCCAGGAACTGAACCGCCTCGATCGACCGAGGCATGCAGGAAATCCGGCGCCGACTTTAGCTTTCCGCCGGCGCCTTGCAAGCCGCTCCGATGCGCCGCCCGGCACGAAAATGGATTCCAATGCTTTCAACGGTGTCATTACGGAACGATCCGTTTCGATACCCGACCAACGCGGCCCGGCAAAATCGAATCCACCTCACGAAACAAAAAGGCGGCCGAAGCCGCCTTTCCGAAAACATGGCTTTTGAAGACGCCTTATTCGGCGGCAGTTGCTTCGGCGGCCTTGGCTGCCTCGTCGGCGGCTTTCTTCTCGGCGGCGTCCTGCGCGGCCTTCTCGGCGGCCAGCGCCTGGGCGGCGGCCACTTTCTCGGCCTCGATGCGCGCCTTCTCGGCGTTCAGCGCATCGCGCTCTTCGTCGTTCAGCTTGCGGGCACGCACGCCGGTGTTTTCCGAAATGCGGGCCGACTTGCCGCGACGGTCACGCAAATAGTACAGCTTGGCGCGACGCACCTTGCCGCGGCGCACGATCTCGACGCCCTCGACCATTGGCGAATAGACCGGGAACACACGCTCCACGCCTTCGCCGTAGGAGATCTTGCGGACGGTGAAGCTCTCCTGGAAACCGGCGCCGGCGCGGGCGATGACGACGCCCTCGTAGGCCTGGACGCGGGTGCGGGTGCCTTCGGTCACGCGGACCTGGACGCGCACGGTGTCGCCGGGCTGGAATTCGGGAAGCTTGCGCTTGGCTTCGATCTTGGCGGCCTGCTCGGCCTCGAGCTGACGGAGGATGTCCATCTCATAGATCCACTTCTTGTTCTTCCGACAGTCAGAGCGTCCGACACTCGCCTTGCAGTCGCATCGACCGCTCGGCTATGCCCTTCGTTCGAGAACGTCTGTTCGAGAACATCGGGCAGGGGCGACTACACCGTCATTGTTGACGGGCCAGAAGATCGCTCTTGGCAAATTTTCTTCCGGTTCGGCGCGCACATACAGCTATTTCGGCGCTTTGTCACGCCTTCGCTGTCTCTTTTTTGGCGCTGCTTCTTTTTGGCTGGCGCCCGCTGTGGCAATCCCATGATCGCTTGTGGTCCAGGGGGTTGCGCCCGCGCGTCAAGCTTTCTAAGCCGGAAGATAAGCATTTTTCCTCCAGCGACGACACCCCTCATGCCAATCTTGGACGCGGTCCTGCTCTTTCTCGCCGGCTTTCTATCAGGCGCGGTCAACGCCGTTGCCGGCGGCGGCACGTTCATTACCTTTGGCGCCATGACCCTGGCCGGCCTGCCGCCGATCGTCGCCAATGCGACATCATCGGTGACGCAATTTCCTGGCTACATCACCTCGACGCTCGCCTATTGGCACGACATCAAGCATTTCTGGCGCGGCGCACTGCTGCTCAGCCTCATTTCGGCTCTCGGTGCGCTGTCTGGCGCGCTCATCCTTTTAGGGCTCGACAACCCGTCGTTCCGCGCCTTGGTGCCGTGGCTGCTGCTGGCGGCAACCGCGTTGTTCGCTGCCGGGCCATGGCTGAAGCCGGCGCCCAAGCCGGAGCATGAGGCCGCGGTGGGTTCGCTGGTCGGGTCGCTGGCGCAGTTCGCCACCGCCGTCTATGGCGGCTTCTTCGGCGCCGGCATGGGCGTCATGATGCTGGCGACGCTCGGTCTCACCCAGTCCGGCGACTATCACCGGCTGAACGCACTGAAGAACATGCTGGCCGTGGTCATCGCTGCGGTCGCCATCCTGGTCTTTGTCTCGGGCGGCGTCATCGCCTGGCTGCAGGCGATCATCATGATTCCGGGCGGCGCGCTCGGCGGCTATGCCGGCGTCTGGCTCGCCAGGCGCGTGCCGCAGAACGCGGTGCGCGGCTTCGTCATCGCCGTCGGCCTGTTCCTGGCTTTTTACTATTTCGACAAGGGCTGAGCGGCTAAAAGATCCGGCCTTCGCTCTTTCGTCAGCCTCTCCGCTTCGGCCCGCCGCCACGCCGCGATCTTCCTGTGATTGCCCGAAATCAGCACTTCGGGAATCGGCCGGCCCTCGAACTCCTGCGGCCGGGTGTAGTGCGGATGTTCGAGCAGGCCGTTCTCAAAGCTCTCTTCGTCGCCCGACACCGCATTGCCCATGACGCCGGGCAGCAGGCGCACCACGGCGTCGAGCAGCACAAGTGCCGCCGGCTCGCCGCCGGACAGGATGAAGTCGCCGATCGAAACTTCTTCGAGGCCCCGCGCCTCGATGACCCGCTGGTCGACACCTTCGAAGCGGCCGCAGACGATCACCGCACCCGGCCCGGCGGCGAGCTCGCGCACCCGTGCCTGGTTCAGCGGCCGGCCGCGCGGGCTCATCAGCAGGCGCGGACGTGGATCGCCTGTCGGCGAGGCATGGTCGATGGCACTGGCCAGCACGTCTGCCCGCATCACCATGCCGGCGCCGCCGCCGGCCGGTGTGTCATCGACGGTACGGTGACGATCGCTGGCAAAGTCGCGGATCTGGATTGTTTCGAGCGACCAAATGCCGGTCTCGAGCGCGCGTCCGGCCAGCGACAGGCCGAGCGCGCCGGGAAACATCTCGGGATAGAGCGTCAGCACCGAAGCCGAAAAACTCACCGGTTGCCTCCGGCGTCCCTCGGCCCGCGCGGCCTGCCCTTCGGGTCGAAACCGTCGTCACCGGCAGGCTCGCCGTCCTCGTCCTCGACCAACCCTGCGGCGGCTGGATCAACGCGGACAAAGCCGCCGGCGATCGACACTTCCGGAACGGCGGCCTGCGTGAACGGGATGAGCACGCCTTTGCGCCCGGCAAGCGTCACGTCGAGAATGTCGCCGCCGCCGAAATTATGCACGGCGACGACCTTGCCGATGACCGCACCGGTATCGTCCTTGACCTCCAGCCCGACGAGGTCGGCATGGTAGAATTCGTCCTCTTCGCCCTCATCGGGCAACACCGAACGATCGACGAACAATTCGGTGCCGGCGAGCGCCTCGGCGGCATTGCGGTCGTTGACGCCTTTGAACCGCACCACCACCACGGTGTTGGCGGGCCTGATATCGACGATCTGGAAGGCGCGGCCATCCCCGGCGTAGAGCGGACCGTAATCGGCCAGCGCCAGCGGGTCGCCGGTAAAGCTCTTGACGCGCAATTCGCCCTTGATGCCATGCGCGGCACCGATCACGGCCATCTGGACGGGGTTTTGCGGCTTGCTCATCTGCGGAAAATCCTTTGCCTTGCTCTAACCCTAGCCCGTCGTCATTTCAATGATGCCGCTCTTCACCGCTTCCTAACCCGCGTGCCGGAAGATGGCGGGGAATTGGAAGAGCGCAAATGCAGGAATTCCTCATACCGGCAAAACCCGACCTGCAGGCGGCGCGCGAGGCCTGGCTGAAGATGCTGGCGCGCGAACGCCGGCTGTCGCCCGAAACCGTCGAGGCCTATGAGCGCGACACGCGCCAGTTCCTGCATTTTCTGACCGGCCATTGCGGCGGCTCGCCCGGCATTTCCGACATCGCCGATCTGCGCCCCGCTGATTTGCGCGGCTTTCTCGCTGCCCGCCGTGCCGAGGGCGCCGGCGCCCGCACGCTCGGACGCGGGCTGGCTGGCATCCGCTCGCTGCTGCGTTTCCTGGAACGGCGCGGCCTCGCCAATGCGGCGGGTGCGGCAGCCTTGCGCGCGCCGCGACAGCCGAAATCGCTGCCCAAGCCGCTGACCGCAAGCGATGCAAAACACGTTGTCTCGGTAGAAGGCCAGCTGGCGGAGGAGCCGTGGATCGCCGCCCGCAACGCCGCCGTGCTGACCCTGCTCTATGGCTCGGGCCTGCGCATTTCCGAGGCGCTCGGCCTGTCGGGCGCCGATCTGTCCTCGCCTGGTGAGACCGTGCTGCGCGTCACCGGCAAGGGCGGCAAGACGCGGCTCGTGCCGGTGCTGCCGGTGGCGCTGCGCGCGATTGCCGAATACCGCCGCTTGTGTCCCTATCATCTCGATCCCAAGGGCTTGCTGTTTCGCGGTGCCCGCGGCGGCCCGCTCAACCCGGCGATCGTCCAGCGCGACATGGCCAAGCTGCGCTCGGCGCTCAACCTGCCCGACACGGCGACGCCGCATGCACTGCGCCATTCCTTTGCCACGCATCTGCTTGGGCGCGGCGGCGACCTACGCACCATCCAGGAGTTGCTCGGCCACGCCAGCCTGTCGACAACCCAGATATACACCGGCGTCGACACCGCGAGGCTGCTCGAGATTTACGAAGCAGCTCATCCTCGTGCGTGATGGACGCTTGAATCGGTGGCCATCTCGCAACAATTTTGATGCGCCGATTAACCGTTTTGCCGCTTTTTGCGCCTAGAACCGCAGCATGAAACGCCTCATCGCCATCGCCGACCGCGCGACCCATATGTCGCTGAAGCTGCTTGTCGCGCTCAACGCCCTGTTTTTCCTCTCCTTCCTCATCATCGCGCTGCTCGCCGCGGGCAAGGCACGCGCCGAGACTTCGGCCTGCGCCGGTAGCGATATGCTGAGCGCGCTGCAAAAGGACGACCCGGCTGCCTACCGCAAGATCGAGGCAGACGCGGCAGCGACGCCGAACGGCAAGGGCCTGCTGTGGAAGCTCGAAAAATCGGGCGAAAAACCGTCCTTCCTGTTCGGCACCATGCACGTTACCGACCCGCGCGTCACCACGCTGCCACCCGCCGCGCAGAAGGCATTCGATGCGGCTGGCACTGTCATCATCGAGACCACCGAAGTGCTCGACAAGCAGAAGATGATGGCAGTACTGCTGAAAGAGCCGGATCTGATGATGTTCACCGACAAGACGACGCTTTCGTCGCTGCTGTCGCCGGACGATGCGGCGGTGGTCAACAAGGCGCTCGATGCGCGTGGCATCCCGCCAGCGACCGTCGCCAAGATGAAGCCCTGGTTGCTGTCGGCGATGGTGGCGCTGCCTGCATGCGAAGTCGCCCGCCAGGCTGGCGGTGCGCCGGTGCTCGACGTCAAGCTTGCCAAGGACGCCGAGGCTGCGGGCAAATCAGTCGAGGGGCTGGAGACAATCGCCGACCAGCTGCGCGCCATGGCTTCGCTGCCGATCGCCTTTCACCTGAAGGGGCTGGTCGATACGCTGAAGCTTGGCGACAAGGTGAACGACGTCAACGAAACCATGATCGTGCTTTACCGGCGTGGCGACACTGGCATGTACGTACCGCTGTTTCGGACCGTCATTCCCGAACAGGTCGACGACCAATCGGGTTACGCCGAATTCGAGCAGACCATGATCACCAGCCGCAACAAGGTGATGGTCGATCGTGCCGCGCCGATCCTCGCCCACGGCAACGTCTTCATGGCGGTCGGCGCCATGCACCTTCCCGGAGCGCAAGGCTTGGTCGAGGGTTTCCGCAAGGCCGGCTATACTGTGACCGCCGTCAACTGAACAACACTGCGGAGTTGCACACCGAATCATTGCCAAGGCGGGGTCAGTCCTTACTCGTGGCGCGACGGCGGACCAGCTGCGCTTCGTGCCAAGAAACTGAAAAAGGTTCGGTTTGGCTCGATCGAACCCATTTTGCGGTGGAAATGCATGCCTGCAAGCGATTCCGGATCAGAATTGCCCTGTTTTCGGCGTTTTCAACGCCTAATGTGAAACCGATTCAACGATTGTACGTTGATGGCTATTACTTGATGTTTTTCATCCACGGAGGACACTTTTATGGCGAACACACCCAATCCGAACGACCCATTCACCTCACCGGGTACCGCACGGCCACGCGGCGGCGGCAGTGGCTGGCTGATTGCCCTGGTCGTCGTTATCCTGGCAATTGTCGCCTATTATGTTTTTGGAAGACGTAGCGAGGCACCTGCGCCTGCCGAACCGCCCGCAGCCAGCACACCGGCTCCGGCTCCAGCACCTGCCGAGCCGATGAAGCCAGCCGAACCGGCTCCTGCGCCAGCTCCGGCGACACCCGCTCCGGCTCCCGCACCGGCAGAACCTGCACCCGCTCCGGCCCCTGCGCCAGCCCCGGCCCCGGCCCCGGCACCAGCACCGGCCCCTCAGTGATCAGACTGCCGACTTAATATATGAACGGCCCGCTGAAAGGCGGGCCGTTTTGTTTTTGGGAGCAGCCGTCGATGGCTTCGTCATCCCAGGGTCTCCGCGACGTCGCTTCGCTCCTGCTCCGCCCTGGGATGACGAAGCGCGGATGTTTCAGCCAATCTCTAAGGTTTGCGATTCACCGCGTTTGCTCAGATATGGATCGGCTTGAAGAACGTCGCCAATGCCGCCTCCTTTACCGCCTCCGACATTGTCGGATGGGCGTGACAGGTGCGGGCTAGGTCTTCCGACGAGCCGCCAAATTCCATCAGCACGGCCGCCTCGTGGATCATCTCGCCGGCGCCGAAGCCGACGATGTGGACGCCGAGCACACGGTCGCTGGCCTTGTCGGCCAGGATTTTCACAAAGCCGTCGGTGTGCAGCATGGCGCGCGCGCGGCCATTGGCGCTGAACGGAAATTTTCCGGCCTTGTAGTCGATGCCGGCCTTCTTCAATTCTTCTTCGGTCTTGCCGACCGAGGCGATTTCCGGCGTGGTGTAGACGACGCTCGGAATCACCTCATAGTTCACATGACCGACCTGGCCGGCGATGGTTTCGGCCACCGCCACGCCCTCGTCTTCGGCCTTGTGGGCAAGCATCGGCCCGGCGATGACATCGCCGATGGCGTAGATGCCGGGCACATTGGTTCTGAGATGACCGTCGGTCTTGACCCGGCCGCGCTCATCGACGTCGACGCCGGCATCCTTCAGCCCGAGAGCGTCCGAATAGGCCCGTCGTCCCGTCGCAATCAGCACCGCGTCCGCCTCGATCGTCTCGGCCGCACCGCCTTTGACCGGTTCGAAGGTGACCGTCGCCCCCTTCTTGGCCTTGGCGACGCCGGTCACCTTGGCGCCCAGCCTGAACTCAAAGCCCTGCTTCGACAGCAGGCGCTGGAATTGCTTGGCGATCTCGCCGTCCATGCCGCCCAGGATGGTGTCGAGGAACTCGACCACGGTGACCTTGGCGCCGAGCCGCGCCCATACCGAGCCGAGCTCCAGACCGATGACACCGCCGCCGACCACCACCAGATGGCCCGGCACCTTGTCCAGCGACAGCGCGCCGGTCGACGAGATGATCACCTTCTCGTCGAAATCGACCTTGACGCCGGGAATGCCGGCGACGTCGGAGCCGGTGGCGATGACGATGTTCTTGGTCTCGATCTCCTCGACCTTGCCGTCATCGGAGGTCACCGACACCTTGCCGGCCGCAACCACCTTGCCGGTGCCACGAAAACTGTCGATCTTGTTCTTCTTGAACAGGAAGGCCACGCCATTGACGTTGGCCGTCACTGTCGCATCCTTGTGCGCCATCATCTTCCCAAGGTTGAGCTTGGGCGCGCCGATCTCGACGCCAAGCGCATCGAAGGAATGGCCGGCCTCGGCGAACACCTCGGACGCATGCAGCAGCGCCTTTGACGGGATGCAGCCGATGTTGAGGCAGGTACCGCCGAAAGTCGGGTTCTTTTCGACCACCGCCGTCTTCAGGCCGAGCTGCGCCGCCTTGATGGCGCAGACATAGCCGCCTGGTCCCGATCCGATGATAACGACATCATAGGCCATAATACTGTCCCTTTTGCTTTAGCGGCCGCCGCCGATTTCCAGATTGGCGCCTGTTGTGTAGGACGCCTCGTCCGACAGCAGCCAGAGAATTGCGGCCGCGACTTCCTCGGCGGTGCCGACGCGCTGCATGGGCACCACCTTGCGCATTCTCTCGACGCGATCCGGCTGCCCGCCGGAGGCATGAATTTCGGTGTCGATGATGCCCGGGCTGACGGCGTTGACACGAATGCCTTCGCCGGCCACTTCGCGGGCAAGCCCGATGGTGAAGGAATCGACCGCGCCCTTCGAGGCGGCGTAATCGACATATTGACCCGGCCCACCAAGCCTTGCCGCGATCGAAGAAACATTGACGATCGCGCCACCCTTGCCGCCATGCCTGGTCGACATGCGCTTCACCGCCTCGCGGGCGCAAAGCATCGGCGCGATCACATTGATGCGCATCATGCGCTCCAGCCTTGCAGCGCTCAGCTCGTCGACGCGCGCGCTCTGGTCGACCACGCCGGCATTGTTGACGAGCGCGTCGAGCCGACCGAAACGGGCATCGACAGCCTCGAACATGGCCAACACGTCGGTCTCGCTGCCGACATCGGCCTTGACTGCGAAGGCTTCTCCGCCAGCGGCCTCGATGTCGGCGACCACCGTTTCGGCTGCTTTTGCATTCGACGCGTAATTGACCGCAATGCGGTAGCCGCCCTTGGCGGCAAGCCTGCATGTAGCGGCGCCAATGCCGCGGCTGCCGCCGGTCACCAGCAGGATTTTTCCGCTCGCGCTCATTCCTGACATCCCTTCAGGGCAAAGACGTCCCAGGGCACCTTGGAAAAGCCGTTGGCGCCATAGGCCGCCGACATCTGCAACGACGCTCCCAAGTCGGGAAGGATCAGCTTCTTCGGCGCATCCTTTCCTTCGCCCGGCAGCAGCGCGATATTGCCCTGGTCGTCGGCAGTGTAGATGACGCCCTCCCACACGGTGCAAGCGGCGAGCTCGTCGCCGGTGACGTCGCCGGCCGGGCATTTATACATCAGCGAGCCATGCGGCCGCGCCACGCCCTCCGTCCACATGACGATGCCGTCGAGCACGACGCCGTTGTCGAGCACCATCTTGAAGGTGTTGGTGACGGCAGCAGACTCGCCGGTCGGCCTGAAATCGATCTCGGCGGCGTTCTCAGGATCGCCATAGACGGCGAGCTCGATGGGACAGGCGGCGTGAGAGGTAGAACTCGCAAACAAAACGGCCAATAGCCCAGCTAAAGATCCTATGATGGGCGAGATGCTTTGCATCGGGGCGGCTTACTCGCTCTCGCGGCCATCGGCGTTTTCCAGAACGCCGAAATCGGTCATCAAGAGCAGCGGTTCGCCCGCCGCGTCTAGTCCCCAGAACGATGGATAAAGCCCGTCGCCCCAGCCGCTCCAGAAAATCGCAATATTGAGCGGGTTGCCGGCAACCGGGCGATGCAACGCGAACCTGTCCTGATTGGAAGCGAACTCGGCGACCAGCACCTCACCGTAGTAGTCGCCGTATTCCAGCTTGTCCTGCCGCTCGTCCAACAGCGCCATGGCTGTCTTGTCCATGAAAGAGCCAAGGCCGGCGTCGACGGGATAACCGAATATCTCGTCATCCTTCAATGTCGCGACATCCTGGTCGGGCAAAGTGGCGAGTTCCCAACGAACCGGCATGCCGGGCCTGAAACGCAGCACAGCGACGGCCACACGGCCTCGCGCCTCGAACAGCGAAACGGGGTAGTGCCCGGGTCTGACGTTGCGGCTCAAAGCCGGCCAGTCGGTTCCGGTGGTCAGCGGATCGCAGGCGATGATCTCGCCCGTCGGCAGTTCGAGGTCACCGATCGAGGTGACGGTGATCTTCCGCTCGGCCATTTGCGCCTCGCTCAGGGCGAAAAGGCCGAGATTGCTGCTCGCCTGCGTCGGATCCCATTCAGTCGATGTCGCCGGCGAAGAGATAGCGGTCGAGGCAGTAGGCCGAGAAATTCGTAGCATGCGACCCGCTGCCCGACCCAGCTTGAATCCTAAATGCTCCAGCCAGCCGCTCACGGCGCGCTCGGCCGTCACAAATCCAGCACCAGCCGCTCAGGATCCTCCAGGCTTTCCTTGACCCGCACCAGGAACGTCACCGCTTCCTTGCCGTCGACGATGCGGTGGTCGTAGGACAGCGCCAGATACATCATCGGCCGGATGACGATCTGGCCGCCGACCACCATCGGCCGCTCCTGGATCTTGTGCATGCCCAAAATGCCCGACTGCGGCGCATTGAGGATCGGCGTCGACATCAGCGACCCGTAAACGCCACCGTTGGAAATCGTGAACGTGCCGCCTTGCATATCCGCAACCGACAGCTTGCCGTCGCGCGCCGCAAGCCCCAGCCTGCCGATGTCCTTCTCGATTTCGGCGATGGACATCTGGTCGGCATTGCGCACGACCGGCACGACGAGGCCTTTCTCTGTACCGACGGCAACGCCGATATGAGCGTAGTTCTTGAAGATGATGTCGGTGCCGTCGATCTCGGCATTGACCGACGGTATCTCCTTCAGCGCATGGGTGACCGCCTTGGTGAAGAAGCCCATGAAGCCTAGCTTCACGCCGTGCTTCTTCTCGAACACGTCCTTGTATTTGCTCCTCAGCGCCATCACCGCGCTCATGTCGACCTCGTTGAAGGTGGTCAGCATGGCGGCGGTCGATTGCGCTTCCTTGAGGCGGCGCGCGATGGTCTGGCGCAGCTTGGTCATGCGCACGCGCTCCTCGCGCGACGCATCGTCGGCCGAGGACGGCGCACGCGCTGCGGCAGGTGCCGGAACAGGCGCTGCCTTCGGCATTTCTGCCGGCTGCGACGGCGCGCCCCTGGCGATCAGGTCGAGCACGTCGCCTTTCAGCACCTGGCCGCGCTTGCCCGAGCCCGACACCTGGTCGACTGCGAGATTGTGCTCGGCCAGCAGCTTTGCTGCCGACGGTGCCGGCGGCATTGTGCGCGTCTCGATTGCGCCGGCGTCGCCGGCGATCTTGGCCGTCTCAGCCGCGGCCTGCTTGACGCTCGAGGCCGCAGTCGGAGCCGAGGCCTGCGACACCGCCTCCTGCTTCGTTGCCGGAGCGGCGGCGGCATTGGCTGCCGCGCCGGCGCCTGCCGAAATCGTGCCGAGCAGCGCGCCGACGCCGACCGTCTCGCCTTCCTTGACGGCGATCTCGGCGAGCGTGCCCGCGGCGGCGGCCGGCACTTCCACCGTCACCTTGTCGGTTTCGAGTTCGACCAGCGGCTCATCGGCGGCGATCGCGTCGCCGACCTTCTTGAACCATTTGCCGATGGTCGCCTCGGTGACGGATTCACCAAGTGTCGGGACGCGGATTTCGGTTGCCATTGTGCCTGTCCGTTTCTTTTCGGTTCTGTTCTATTCACCAAGCGCGTCGTCGAGCAAGGCTGCAAGCTGGGCGAGATGCTTCGACATCAATCCGGTCGCCGGCGAAGCGGCAGCCGGCCGGCCGGTATAGCGCACCCGCTGATGCTTGGCGTCGATATGCGCCAGCACCCATTCGAGATACGGATCGATGAACGACCAGGCGCCCATGTTCTTGGGCTCCTCCTGGCACCAGACCATCTCGGCATTGCGGAAGCGCGACAGTTCGGTGATCAGCGCCTTGGCCGGGAACGGATAGAGCTGCTCGACGCGCAGCAAATAGATGTCGTTGATGCCGCGCTTCTCGCGCTCCTCGTAGAGGTCGTAATAGACCTTGCCCGAACAGAGCACGACACGGCGGATCTTCGAATCCTTGGTGAGCTTGATGGCCTGGCCCGACAGCAGCTGGGCGTCGTCCCACAACAGCCGGTGAAAGGCGCTTTCGCCCGACATCTCCGGCAGCGTCGACACGGCCCGCTTGTGGCGCAGCAGCGACTTTGGCGTCATCAGGATCAGCGGCTTGCGGAAGTCCCGCTTCAATTGCCGGCGCAAGATATGGAAGTAGTTGGCCGGCGTCGTAACGTTGGCGACCTGCATGTTGTCTTCGGCGCAAAGCTGCAGGAAGCGCTCGAGCCGGGCCGACGAATGCTCAGGCCCCTGGCCTTCATAGCCGTGCGGCAGCAGGCAGACGAGGCCCGACATTCTGAGCCATTTGCGCTCGCCCGACGAGATGAACTGGTCGAACACCACCTGGGCGCCGTTGGCGAAGTCGCCGAACTGCGCTTCCCACAGCGTCAGCGCCTTCGGCTCGGCCAGCGAGTAGCCATATTCGAAGCCGAGCACGGCCTCTTCCGACAGCATCGAGTTGATGACCTCGAAACCGGCCTGCGCCGCCGACAGATTGTTGAGCGGGATATAGCGTGTCTCGTCGCGCTGGTCGTAGAGCACGGAATGGCGCTGCGAGAAGGTGCCGCGCTCCGAATCCTGTCCGGACAGCCGGATCGGATTGCCGTCGAGCAGAATAGCGCCAAAGGCCAGCGCCTCGGCCGTCGACCAGTCGATGCCTTCGCCGGACTCGATCGCCTGGCGGCGGTTGTCGAGGAAGCGGATGATCGTCCTGTGCGCCTCGAAATCCTTCGGCACCTCGGTCAGTTTCTTGCCGATCTCTTTCAGCGTCTTGACCGAAACGGCGGTCTTGCCGCGCCGCTGCTCGTCCTGGTTGTCGGCCGAGCGCAGGCCGGACCAGGCGCCGTCCAGCCAGTCGGCCTTGTTTGGCTTGTAATGCTGGCCGACCTCGAATTCCTGCTCGAGATGCGCCCGCCAATCGGCCTTCATCTTTTCGAACTCGGTCTGGGTGATGTGGCCTTCGGAAATCAGCCGGTCGGCATAGATCTGCACCGTCGTCTTCTGGTTGCGGATCTTGCGATACATGATCGGCTGGGTGAAGGCGGGCTCGTCGCCCTCATTGTGGCCGAATCGCCGATAGCAGAACATGTCCACCACGACAGGCTTGTGGAACTTCATGCGGAATTCGATCGCCACCTTGGTCGCATGGACCACAGCTTCCGGATCGTCGCCATTGACGTGGAAGATCGGCGCCTCGATCATCTTGGCCACATCGGACGGATAGGGCGACGAGCGCGAAAAGCGCGGGTTGGTGGTGAAGCCGATCTGGTTGTTGATGATGAAATGCAGCGTGCCGGCGACGCGGTGACCGCGCAGGCCCGACAGGCCGAGGATTTCGGCAATCACGCCCTGGCCGGCAAAGGCGGCGTCGCCATGCAACAGCAGCGGCAGCACCTTGGCGCGCTCTTCCAGCGGCACGATCTCCTCGCGGCTGCGGCCGAACAAATAGTCCTGCTTGGCGCGCGCCTTGCCCATCACCACCGGGTCGACGATTTCCAAATGCGAGGGATTGGCGGTCAGCGACAGATGCACCTTGTTGCCGTCGAACTCGCGATCCGACGAGGCACCGAGATGGTACTTCACGTCGCCCGAGCCTTCGACCTCGTCGGGCGCGGCCGAGCCGCCCTTGAACTCGTGGAAAATGGCGCGGTGCGGCTTGGCCATCACCTGCGACAGCACGTTCAGCCGGCCGCGATGCGCCATCCCGAGCACGATCTCCTTCATGCCGAGCTGGCCGCCGCGCTTGATGATCTGCTCCAGCGCCGGGATCAGCGACTCGCCGCCATCGAGGCCGAAGCGCTTGGTGCCCTTGTACTTGACGTCGATGAACTGCTCGAAGCCTTCCGCCTCGACCAGCTTCTGCAGGATCGCCTTCTTGCCGGCTGCAGTGAAGGAGATCTCCTTGTCGGTGCCCTCGATGCGCGCCTGGATCCAGGCCTTCTCCTCGGGATCGGAAATATGCATGAATTCGACGCCGAGCGTCGAGCAATAGGTCCGGGTCAGGATGTCGAGCATCTGCCGGATGGTGCCGAATTCCAGCCCGAGCACATTGTCGAGGAAGATCGGCCGGTCGTAATCGGCTTCGGTGAATCCGTAATTCTCCGGCGACAGCTCGTTATAATCCTCGAGCGGCTTGGCAATGCCGAGCGGATCGAGATTGGCGTGCAGGTGGCCGCGCATGCGGAAGGCGCGGATCATCATGATGGCGCGGACGGAATCGCGCGTCGCCTGATGTACGTCGGCGTCGGAAAGCGCTGCGCCGTTGCCGACCGCCCTGTCCTTGACCTTCTTTTCGATGTGCTTTTCGACCAGGCCCCAATTGCCGTCCAGCGCCGAGACAAGCTCGCCATTGGCCTGCATCGGCCAGGAGGGCTTGGCCCATGACGCGCCCTTGGCATTCTTGCGCACGTCGCCGGCGTCGTCCTTCAGTGCCGCGAAGAAGTCCTGCCATTCGGGATCGACCGACGCGGGATCGTCCTCATAGGCGGCATAGAGCGCGTCGATATAATCGGCATTGCCGCCATAGAGGAAAGAGGTAAGCGAAAACTGGTCGTTGGCCTGATCTTGTCTTGCCATGTCACTGTCGAAGCCTTTGCTTCGTCTCCTTTGTTGGAGGGGAGTACGGGAATAGGGGAGTAAGGGAGTAGGGCAAATGCCCTCGTCTTGTTCCCTACTCCCCTATTCCCGTACTCCCTTACTCCCCTAACCTTTGATCGCTTCGACCAGGGTCGTGCCCAGCCGTGCCGGCGATGGCGAAACCTTGATGCCGGCCGATTCCATCGCCGCGATCTTGTCTTCCGCGCCGCCCTTGCCGCCGGAGATGACCGCGCCCGCATGGCCCATGGTGCGGCCCGCCGGCGCGGTGCGGCCGGCGATGAAGCCGGCCATCGGCTTGCTGCGGCCGCGCTTTGCCTCGTCCTTGAGGAACTGCGCGGCGTCTTCCTCGGCCGAACCGCCGATCTCACCGATCATGATGATCGACTTGGTCTCGTCGTCGGCGAGGAACATCTCCAGCACGTCGATGAACTCCGTGCCTTTGACCGGGTCGCCGCCGATGCCGACGGCGGTGGTCTGGCCGAGGCCGACATTGGTGGTCTGGAACACCGCCTCATAGGTAAGCGTTCCCGAGCGCGAAACAACGCCGACCGAACCCTTGCGGAAGATGTTGCCGGGCATGATGCCGATCTTGCATTGGTCGGGGGTCAGCACGCCGGGGCAGTTCGGTCCGATCAGCCGCGATTTCGAGCGGTCGAGCCTCGCCTTGACCTTGATCATGTCCATCACCGGTATGCCCTCAGTGATGCAGACGATCAGCGGGATCTCGGCCTCGATCGCTTCCAGAATCGCTTCTGCAGCACCCGCCGGCGGCACGTAGACGACCGAAGCGTTGGCGCCGGTTTTGGCCTTGCCTTCGGCTACGGTGGCGAAGATCGGCAGTGCCTCGCCCTTGGCGCCGGTCCAGGTCTCGCCGCCTTTCTTGGGGTGGATGCCGCCGACCATTTTTGTGCCGTGATAGGCCAGCGCCTGTTCGGTATGGAACGTGCCGGTCTTGCCGGTCAGGCCCTGCACCAGCACCTTGGTGTTCTTGTCGACGAGAATGGACATGATGGTCCTTTTCAAAAACCGTTGATCGGGGAAGGCCGCGCGCTCATGGTCACAACCGCTTCAGATCCGCGACGGTGAGGTCGCTGTTGGCATTGCCGGTGTTGAGCGTCGTCGCCGGCTCGAACATCAGCACCACCGGCTCCTCGCTCAGCGAGCGCGGCCGGTGTTCGACGGCGCGCGGCACGACGATGAACTCGCCGCTGGAAAGCTCCACCGTGCCGTCGCGGAAATCGATGGCGATGCGGCCGCGCAGCACAAGGAAGGCCTCGTCTTCATTGTCGTGCGCATGCCAGTCGAAGACGTCGCCGAACTTGGCGATCTTGACCTGGGAATCGTTGACGTCGCCGGCAATATGCGGATCGAAGACCTTCTTGATCTTCGTATCCGCCGCCTCGACGAGGTTTATCTTGTGCGGAGGCACAGGCTCAGCCCTTCACCGCCGCCACGATCTTCTTGGCTGCGTCATCGAGGTCATCGGCCGACACGACGTTCAACCCGCTGTCGTTGATGATCCTCTTGCCGAGTTCGGCATTGGTGCCTTCCAGCCGCACCACCAGCGGCACTTGCAGGCCGACCTCCTTGACCGCGGCGATGACGCCCTCGGCGATGATGTCGCACTTCATGATGCCGCCGAAGATGTTGATCAGAATGCCTTTGACCGCCGGATCCTTGGTGATGATCTTGAACGCCGCCGTCACTTTTTCCTTGGACGCGCCGCCGCCGACGTCGAGGAAGTTGGCCGGTTCGGCGCCGTAGAGCTTGATGATATCCATCGTCGCCATGGCGAGGCCGGCGCCGTTGACCATGCAGCCGATATTGCCGTCGAGCGCGACATAGGCGAGGTCGTATTTCGACGCCTCGATCTCCTTCTCGTCCTCTTCGGAGGTGTCGCGCAATTCGAGCACGTCCGGGTGACGGAACAGCGCGTTGTTGTCGAACGACACTTTTGCGTCGAGCACGCGCAGCCGGCCGCTCTTCATGACGATCAGCGGATTGACCTCGAGCAGGCTCATGTCCTTCTCGACAAACGCCTTGTAGAGGATCGGAAACAGCATGGCGCCATCCTTGGCCGCGTCGCCGTCGAGCCTCAGTGCGGCGTTGAGCTTCTTCACATCGTCGGCCGTCACGCCCTTTTCCGGGTCGATGGCGACGGTGATTATCTTTTCCGGCGTGTCGTGGGCGACCGCCTCGATGTCCATGCCGCCCTCCGTCGAGACGACGAAGGCGACGCGCCCGACCGAGCGGTCGACCAGGATCGACAGATAGAGCTCGCGCTCGATGTCGGCGCCGTCCTCGATATAGAGCCGGTTGACCTGCTTGCCGGCCGGGCCGGTCTGCTTGGTGACCAGCGTGTGGCCGAGCATCTCCTTGGCGTTGGCGACGACCTCGGCTACAGACTTCGCCAGCCTGACACCGCCCTTGGCATCGGGGCCGAGTTCCCTGAACTTGCCCTTGCCGCGGCCGCCGGCATGGATCTGGCTCTTGACCACATAGAGCGGGCCGGGCAGCGCTTTGGCGGCGGCTTCCGCCTCGCTCGCCTTGAACACCGGCACGCCCTCGGCCACTGGTGCGCCAAAGCCTTTCAGCAGCGCCTTGCCCTGATATTCATGGATGTTCATGCGCTATGTCTCCAGCTTGCTTGGCGGGCTTGGTTGCCGGCTTACTTGGCCGCGAGATGCGGAGCGATCTTGACGCAGGCGTCGCACAGGCCCTGCACCGCCGCGACCGAATTATCGAACATCTTCTGCTCGCTCTTCGCGAGCTCGATCTCGATGATCCGCTCGACGCCGCCGGCGCCGATCACCACGGGAACGCCGACATAGGTGTTCTTGACGCCATATTGGCCGGAGAGGTACGCCGCACAGGGCAGCACCCGGTTCTTGTCCTTGAGATAGGCTTCGGCCATGGCGATGGCCGAGGCGGCCGGCGCATAAAAGGCAGAGCCGGTCTTGAGCAGGCCGACGATCTCGGCGCCGCCGTCGCGGGTGCGCTGCACGATCTGGTCGAGCCGCTCCTTCGAGGTCCAGCCCATCTTGATGAGGTCGGGCAACGGGATGCCGGCAACCGTCGAATAGCGGATCATCGGCACCATGGAATCACCGTGGCCGCCGAGCACGAAGGCGGTGACGTCCTCGACCGAGACCTTGAATTCCTCGGCCAGGAAATAGCGGAAGCGCGAACTGTCGAGCACGCCGGCCATGCCGACGACATGGCTCTTCGGCAGGCCGGAAAACTTCTGCAGCGCCCAGACCATGGCGTCGAGCGGATTGGTGATGCAGATGACGAAGGCTTTCGGCGCGTATTTCTTGAGGCCGGCGCCGACCTGCTCCATCACCTTCAGATTGATGCCCAGAAGATCGTCGCGGCTCATGCCGGGCTTGCGCGGCACGCCGGCGGTGACGATGCAGACGTCGGCGCCCTCGATGCCGGCATAGTCGTTGACGCCGGTCAGCCTGGAGTCGAACCCATCGACCGGCGACGACTGCGCGATGTCCAGCCCCTTGCCTTGCGGGATGCCTTCGGCGATATCGAACAGCACGACGTCGCCGAGATCCTTGAGGCCGACCATGTGGGCGAGGGTGCCGCCGATCATGCCCGAGCCGATGAGCGCTATCTTGTTGCGTGCCATGTCAGGATGTTTTCCCTTTGACTATGACGGCGCCCAAATCCTTGACGATTTGATGACGGCGTCGGAGGAAGAGGCCGGAATGCTGCGGAACCGCGAAATTCGCCGCACGCAATAGCCCCGGTCGCACAAAAATTCAAACGATTATTTTGGAGTGAGTAATTTCAATCGGTTAGAAACAATGGGAATTACGTAAACGTCAAAATTCTGAAGCCGACTTGAGGAATTCTACACAATGGCACTGGAAATCAGAAGGCTGTTTCCTGGCGATGACGCCCTTGTGATGCGGGTTGCCGACGAAGTCTTCGACGAGTCGGTCAGGCCGGATCGGCTCTCCGCCTATCTCGCGGAGCCCGGTCATTTCATGGTCGTAGCCCTCGCCGACGGCATCGTCGTTGGCCAATGCGCAGCCGTCATCCACCGCCACCCGGACAAGGTGAGCGAACTCTACATAGACGAGGTCGGCGTGGCGCCGGCCCTTCAACGCCAGGGCATTGCGACGAGGATGCTCGGCGCCATGTTCGCACTCGGTCGCGAGCATGGCTGTGAGGAGGCGTGGGTCGGCACCGAGCCGGACAATGTTGCTGCTCGCGCACTTTACGCGTCGCGAAAAGAGCCGCATGGGCCGGCGGAGGGGTTCGTCATGTATGTCTATCGGTTATAGGCGCCGGCGGCAGCGCCCCTTCTGTACTATCCTTCACGCCTGAGCCTGCCGTGCCTCCGTCGATGATCCCTGCGCCCTCTGCCTCTCCGCCCAGTCCTCCAGCCAGTCGTGGCTCTGCATCTCGATCAGCCGCGATGCGGTGCGCTCGAACTCGAAGACTTCGTTGCCGCGCTTGGCCGTATAGAGCTGCGCCGGCGGTGCCGCGGCGCTCATCACCAGCCGTACATGATGATCGTAGAGCGTATCGACCAGCAGGATGAAGCGCTTGACTTCGTTGCGCTTGCCTTCGCCGAGCACCGGCACATGGTCGATGAAGATGGTCGAGAAACGGCTGGCAATGGCAAGATAGTCGCGGGCGCCGAGCGGCCTCTCGCAGAGATCGGCGAAGGAAAACCGCGCCGCCTCGCCGGCAGCACGCGGCACTACGACGTGCCGGCCCTTAACCGTCAGCATCGTCTCGGCCGTCGGCCTGCCATGCGTCATCACAGCCCACGCGTCGTCGAGCGCATGGTCAGCGGCGGCATCGGCGGGGGTGATGTAGACCAGCATGTGGCTGAGCTTGTCGAGGCGGTAATCCTTGTCGGCGTCAAGCGCCAGCACCTGCGCGTGGCGCTCCAGCATAGCGACAAACGGCAAAAACAGCTGACGGTTCAGGCCGTCGCGGTAGAGATCCTGCGGCGCGACATTGGAGGTGGCGACCAGCACCACGCCATTGGCAAACAACGCCGAAAACAACCTGGACAGGATCATCGCATCGGCGATGTCGGTGACGGAGAACTCGTCGAAGCACAGCACCCAGGCTTGCTCGGCCAGCGCGCGCGCCACCGGCGGGATCGGGTCGTCCTCCTTGGCCGTGCCCTCTTTACGCGCCTGCCGGTGCTTCTGGATGCGGTCCTGCACGTCGGCCATGAAGTCGTTGAAATGCACCCGGCGCTTGCGCCGCGCCGGCAGCAGCTCGAAGAACATGTCCATCAGCATGGTCTTGCCGCGGCCGACGCCGCCATGGATATAGAGGCCCTTGACCGCCTCGTGCACTTCGCGCTTGCGGGCGAACAGCCACCCCAGCGCGCTTGATTTATGCGCCAGCCGCTTGGCCGATATTTCGTCGATCAGCCGGTCGAGCGCAGCGGCGATCCGCTCCTGCGCCGGGTCGCGCCCGATGGCGCCCGTCTCGACCAGATGGTCGTAGCGCTGCTTGACGGTCGCATGGGTCTGGAGGCCGTCACGCAGATGCATCGGTCACGTCGTCCGGAGCAATTCCAAGAAAAGTGTGTAGCGGTTTTCTGTCCGGAATTGCGTAAAAAACAAAAGAGAGCAATTCCAGGAAAAGTGTGTAACGGTTTTCCGTCCGGATTTGCGTAACAATGGGGGCCGTTCTCTTACCTTGTAAGCGAGATCGGCAGGCCGTTGGAAGTCTGGCCGTCGAATTTCTCGCCGCCCGAGGAATAGAGCCGTGCCAGCGTGCCGCCGTTCTCGTCAAAGAGCGTCAGCTGTTTGCCGGCGACGTTCCAAGATTTGATGCCGTCGAGCGGCGCCGGGCAATGCAGCGGTCCGGCGCGGTAGCCCGAACCGAATTTCGTCTGCGGCGTCGCCACCTGACAGCTCTGGCCGGACACGCTTGCCTTCCACACGCCGGCGACGCTGGACGCGGTAAGGTCGGCCGCACCGGCCGGAGCCGTCCCGTCCGGCGGCAGCGAGGCGACCTGGGTGTTCTGCGGTGCGGTTGGAAATTTCGACGGATCGGCCGGGCCGGGTGTTGCCGGCGGCGGCAGCTGGTTTGCGGTCACCTTGCCGGCAGGCGCAGGTTCCAGGGGCGCCGGCTGCTGGTCGTCCATTGATGTGAACCGTGAGGTTGAACAGCCGCTCGCAACGAGCGCGGCCAGCGATACGGCCAGCAGGCCGGTTTTCGAAAATTTCATTCTCAACCTCCGTCGGATCGGGCTGGGGGTGCCGTCCGCGCAATGTCCCCCTCACCAAGATGGAGAAGGTGGCGAAATTTCAACCCGATATGGTTAAAATACGGTTTGCGCCGCTAATGTTGCAAATTTGTCGCAAAATGCACATTGCCTGAATTGCGTTACGCCTTGGCCGTTTGGCCGGCACCTCCGGTTGATGCGATACGGCGCACCGGCGCCAAAACCTTGGCGTTCACCTCAAATGCTTGCGCGGGCCGGCTCCGGCATTATCTCTTGGCGATCAGCAAACTGCAGGGAGCCGATTTCTTGGCCGCGAGAAAGAGAGCCGCCAACCGCTATTACAGCGGGCCGCCCAGCGATCATTTCGACGGCACCTTGTTCTTCAATCCCGACGGCCGGCCGCCGGGTCGCTTTGCCGATCTGTTGAAATGGCAATTGAGTCGCGAGCGCTCGAAATGGCCGGCGGCGGATCCGAGCCCGTTTCCACCGGCAAGACCGGTCGAGCGCCTCGATGGTTCTGCGCTGCGCCTCACCATGGTCGGTCATTCCTCGCTGCTCGTCCAGACAGCCGGCCTGAACATCCTGACCGACCCGGTCTGGTCGCGACGCGTCTCGCCGCTCTCCTTCGCCGGTCCGAAACGCGTCAATCCACCGGGCATCGCCTTTTCGCATTTGCCGCCGATCGACCTCGTGCTGGTCAGCCACAACCATTACGACCATCTCGACCTCGCCACGTTGAAGCGCCTGAAGACAAGACACGACCCGCTGCTGCTGACGCCGCTTGGCAACGACACAATCATCGGCGCTGCCGTGCCCCGTATGCGGCTTTCGGCGCATGACTGGGGCGACCGGGTCGATATCGGCGATGGCGTCGCCGTCTATGTCGAGCCGGTGCACCACTGGTCGGCCCGCGGTACTCGCGACCGGCGCATGGCGCTGTGGGCGGGTTTCGTCGTCGAGACACCCGGCGCAAAGATCTATTTCGCCGGCGACACCGGCTTCCACGGCGGCATCAATTACCGGCTGATGGCGCAAAAGCACGGCGGCTTCCGCCTCGCCATCCTGCCGATCGGCGCCTACGAGCCGCGCTGGTTCATGGCGCCGCATCACCAGGATCCGGAAGAGGCGGTGCAAGGCATGCTTTTGTGCAACGCCGCCTATGCCGCCGGCTGTCACTGGGGCACGTTCCGGCTCACCAACGAGTCGATCGATGAGCCGCCCAGAAAGCTCGGCGAAGCGCTCGATGCTGCCGGCCTGCCGCGGCAACGTTTTCGCGCCTTGCGGCCGGGCGAAGTCTGGGACGTGCCGGAGGTCTAGCGCGGCGGAACCTAAGGCATCACATAGACGTTTGTAGGTGTTCAAACCTGTCGGCTGCGAGGTCTCTCATGATCAGGTGGATCATCATTCTTTTGATTATCGCGGCCGCGGCGAGCCTGCTCGGCATGCCGGCACTGGCCGGAGCCGCCGCAACCGGCGCGCGCATCCTCATCGGCATCGTGCTGATCATCTTCCTGCTGATCGTGCTTGGCGTCTTCGTGGTGACTTGAAAATCACGCCGCGCTGGTAATTTCTGCCGCTATCCGCCATATAGGCGCCAAACCGGCAAGAGACCTTTCGATCGATGGCAAGCGCGGCCCCTTTCGCCAAGATGAACGGCATCGGCAACGAAATCATCGTTGCCGATATGCGTGGCCGTGCCGATCGGGTGACGCCTGCGGCAGCCGTCGCGCTTAATGCCGATGCGGCGACCAGGTTCGACCAGATCATGGCGATCCACGACCCCAGGACGCCGGGCACCGCCTTTTTCATCGACATCTTGAATTCCGACGGAACCAGCGCGCAAGCCTGCGGCAACGGCATGCGTTGTGTCGTCCAGGCGCTCGCGGCTGAGACCGGCCAGAAGACATTTGCCTTTGAAACAGTCGCCGGCATCCTCAATGCCGAGGAACATGCCGACGGAATGATCTCGGTCGACATGGGCAGGCCGCGCTTTGGCTGGCAGGACATCCCGCTGGCCGAGGAATTCCGCGACACCCGCATGATCGAGCTGCAGATCGGCCCGATCGATGCCCCGGTACTGCATTCGCCTTCGGTCGTCTCGATGGGCAATCCGCACGCCATCTTCTGGGTCGACCGCGACGTCTGGTCCTACGAGCTCGAGCGCTTCGGCCCGCTGCTCGAAAACCACCCGATCTTCCCCGAGCGCGCCAACATCACCATCGCGCAGGTGACTTCGCCTGAGACCATGGTCATCCGTACCTGGGAGCGCGGCGCCGGCCTGACCAAGGCCTGCGGCTCGGCCGCTTGCGCCGCCGTGGTCGCTGCGGCCCGCACCCGGCGCACCGGCCGCAGCGTCACGCTGATGACGCCCGGCGGCGGCTCGCTGCATGTTTTGTGGCGCGACGACGACCAAGTCATCCTGACCGGTGCCGCCGAATGGGAATTTTCCGGCAGCTTCGATCCGTCGACCGGGGCGTGGGCGCGCGACACCGAAAGCGCCGCCTGATGGCTCCTCTTGGCAACAGGGGTATCGACGTCGTCACCTTCGGCTGCCGGCTGAACACCTATGAATCCGAGGTGATGCGGCGCGAGGCGGAAAGTGCCGGCCTCGGTAGCCTCGAAGGCGGCGCCATCATCTTCAATACCTGCGCCGTCACCGGTGAGGCGGTGCGCCAGGCCAAGCAGTCAATCCGCAAAGCTCGCCGCGAGAACCCACAGGCCCGCATCATCGTCACCGGCTGCGCCGCGCAGACCGGCCCGCAGGATTTCGTCGCCATGGACGAGGTCGATCTCGTCCTCGGCAATGAGGAAAAGCTCAGGGCGCATTCCTATCGCGCGCTGCCGGATTTCGGCGTCAACGACACCGAGAAGGCGCGCGTCAACGATATCTTTTCGGTGCGCGAGACGGCCGCCCACATGGTCGACGCCATCGAGGGCCGGGCACGCGCTTTTGTCCAGGTGCAGAACGGCTGCGACCACCGCTGCACCTTCTGCATCATTCCCTACGGTCGCGGCAATTCGCGCTCGGTGCCGATGGGCGCCGTGGTCGAGCAGGTCAAGCGACTCGTCGGCAATGGTTATGCCGAGATCGTGCTGACCGGCGTCGACATGACCAGTTTCGGCGCCGATCTGCCGGGCGCGCCGAAGCTTGGCAAATTGGTCAAGACCATCCTGAAGCAGGTGCCGGACGTGAAACGCCTGCGGCTTTCCTCCATCGACTCGATCGAGGCCGATGACGATCTGCTGGACGCCATCGCCACCGAGCCGAGGCTGATGCCGCATCTGCATCTGTCGCTGCAATCGGGTGACGACATGATACTGAAGCGGATGAAGCGCCGGCACAGCCGCGACCAGTCGATCCGCTTTTGCGAGGATGTGCGCAAACTGCGCCCCGGCATCGTTTTCGGCGCCGACATTATCGCTGGCTTCCCGACCGAGACGGACGCAATGTTCGAAAACTCGGAAAAGATCGTCGAGGAATGCGGCCTGACGCATCTCCATGTCTTCCCGTTTTCGCCGCGCCAGGGCACGCCCGCCGCGCGCATGCCGCAGCTCCGCCGCGACGTCGTCAAGCAGCGCGCGGCACGCCTGCGCGCCACCGGCGAGGTCGCCCATCGCCGCCATCTTGCCTCGCTCGCTGGAACGCGTCAGTCGATCCTGGTCGAGCGTGACGGCCTTGGCCGCACCGAGGGGTTTACACTGGCCGTATTGTCGGCGGGCACGCCGGGCGACATCGTCGAGGCTGATATCGCCGGCGATGACGGTATCAGACTGATCGCCGCGCCGCTTGCCGCTCGCGCCGCCTGAGAGCGCAAGACATGGCTGGGTTTTTCAAGAAGATATTTTCGTTCGGCAAGAAGGAAGTCGTCGAAGAGCGGCCCGACGAGGCCGCACCGCTGCCGCCGATCAAATGGGATGAACTGGAAGCGCTGAAGCCGGCCGCAGAGCAGGCCGTCCCGGAGTTTTTGAAACGCGAAGAGCCGCGGCCCGAAGTCGAAGCCGTACCTCCACCGCCAGTCGAACCAGAGTTGCCTCCGGCACCGCAACCGGCGCCCGCGGAAGAGCCGAAGCCCGAACCGTCGCCGACCATTCCACCCGAGCCAGACATCCAGCCGGAGCCGGAAACGCCTGCTGAAGAGCCGGAGGAGATCCGGGCCGGACCCGTCGCTCCCGAGCCAGTTCCTGAGGCGGAGCAGCCGGAGATCGTTCAGCCCGAGCCTCCGTCCACGGAAGCTGGCGCTGCCCCTCATCCGCCTGCCGGCACCTTCTCCCCGTATAGTGACGGGGAGAAGGGGGCTCATCGTAACGCAGAAGCCCCTTCCACGGACGCCGAAGAAGAAGCTGCAACGCTGACGCCCCCCTCTCCCCGTACCTCACGGGGAGAGGGTAAGGGTGAAGGGCAGCTCCAACCTGCGCAAGACGCGGCACCCGCGGCCGAAGTCACGCCACCAGCGCCCGAAGCGCCGCCGGCCGAAATCCCGCCTCCAATCCGCCAGCCCGCCCCGGTCGAAACGAAACCGGTCTTGACCGAGATCGCGCCCGAACCGGAGGCCATTTCGCAACCATCGCCGGAGCCAAAACCCGCCCCCGGTAAGGTGACCGTAACTAAGAAGGTCGAGCAGAAAGCCGAGCCCCAGAAGGCGCCCGAACCGGCTCCGAGGCGCTCCTGGTTCCAGCGAATGCGAGACGGGCTTGCCCGCTCTTCCCGAGAATTGTCGGGCAACATCGCCGGCGTCTTCACCAAACGCAAGCTGGACGACGACACGCTGCAGGACCTGGAGGATGTGCTGATCCGCGCCGATCTCGGCATGGAGACGGCGTTGCGCGTCACCGACGCGCTCTCCGCCAGCCGCTACGGAAAGGACGTCTCCGACACCGAAGTCCGCGCCATCATGGCGGCCGAAGTGGAAAAGGTGCTGACCCACGTCGCCATGCCGCTGGAGCTGGACCTCAGCCACAAGCCGCATGTCATCCTGGTCGTCGGCGTCAACGGCACGGGGAAAACAACAACCATCGGCAAGCTGGCGGCAAAGCTCACCGATGGCGGCCTCTCGGTGATGCTCGCGGCCGGCGACACCTTCCGCGCCGCCGCGATCGAGCAGCTGAAGATCTGGGGCGAGCGTACCAACTCGCCGGTCATTGCCTCGAAGCTCGGCGCCGACGCCGCCGGCCTCGCCTATGACGCATTCGAGCGGGCGAAGGAGGCCGGCTCCGACGTGCTGATCATCGACACCGCCGGGCGGCTGCAGAACAAGACCGAGCTGATGGCGGAACTGGAAAAGATCGTCCGGGTGCTGGGCAAGCTCGATCCGGAAGCGCCGCACACCGTGCTGCAGACGGTTGATGCCACCACCGGCCAGAATGCGCTCAACCAAGTCGAGATCTTCCGCAATGTCGCCGGCGTCAACGGCCTGGTGATGACCAAGCTGGACGGCACGGCGCGCGGCGGTATTCTGGTGGCGATCGCGGCAAAGCACAAATTGCCGGTCTATTTCATCGGCGTCGGCGAACAGGTCGACGACCTCGAACCCTTTTCCGCAAGCGAATTCGCCAGGGCGATCGCTGGCGTAGCTTGACGAGCATGATCCCAAAAAGCTGCAGGCTTTTTGGATTGGATCGTGCGTAAGAAGGACCCTATGAACCCACCCATCCTCGAAGGCGATCCGTCCGATCCGCGACGTAAGGCGTTGAACCCGGGCCTGAAATTCCTGCTCGAACTCGGGCCTGGCCTGGTGTTCTTTTTCACCACCATCCGCGGCGCGTGGCTTGTCGGGAAGTTTCCGATCCTCGGCCATATCGGCGAGCCTATCCTGATTGCCACGGCGTTCTTTATGGTGGCGACGGCGCTATCGCTCAGCGTTTCGTGGATTTTGACGCGCAGCTGGCCGATCATGCCGTTGGTCTCGGCCATCGTGGTGTTTGTGTTTGGCGCGCTGGCGCTGTGGCTGCAGGACAAGACCTTCGCGTTCATGAAGCCGACAATCATCAACAGCCTGTTCGGCATCACGCTGCTTGGCGGGTTGGCGTTTGGCAGATCGCTGTTGGGCTATGTCTTTGATTCCGCCTTCAATCTCGACGCCGAAGGCTGGCGCAAGCTCACTTTCCGATGGGGGCTCTTCTTCCTTTTTCTGGCTGCCCTGAACGAGGTTGTGTGGCGCAACTTTTCCGAGGAAGCCTGGCTTTATTTCAAGGTCTGGGGCACGATTCCCATTACACTTGTCTTCACGTTAAGCCAAATGCCGTTGATCCTGCGGCATTCACTAGAGGACAAGGCCGGCAAGGAAGAGAAGGCCGGCAAATAGAGCAATTCCAGGAAAAGTGTGTAGCGGTTTTCCGTCCGGAATTGCGTCAGAATAAGAGGAGAGGGGCATGGAATTCATCGCCACGCGCGACGAGTTGAGGACGATCTACAAGACGCCTCGGCCGACTGACGGCTCGATCCGCAAGGAGCTGAAGGCCCTGGATGGCCACTGCCGTTCCTTCATCGGCAAGAGCCCTTTCGTGCTGATCGGCTCGTCCGACGGTGCCGGCAATGCCGATGTGACGCCGAAGGGCGACAGGCCGGGCTTCGTAACAGTGCTCGATGAGAAGACCATCGCCATCCCCGACCGGCCCGGGAACAACCGGCTCGACACGCTGGAGAACATCCTTCTCAATCCCTCGATCGGGCTGCTCTTCCTCATTCCCGGCATGAACGAAACGCTACGTGTCAATGGCGATGCCCGCATCACCGTCGATGCGGCATTGCGTGAGCGGCTGGCGGTCGACGGCAAGGCACCGCAAAGTGTCGTCGTGGTGACGGTCAAGGCCGCCTATATGCATTGCGCCAAGGCCTTCATGCGCTCCGAACTATGGAAGCCGGAGAGCTGGTACGACCGCGCGACGCTGCCGACGCTCGGCCAGATCCTGCGCGACCAGCTGGCGCTCGCCGACTCGGCCGAGGCGACCGACCGCTGGTTGGACGGGGAATACAGGAAGACCATGTGGTAGCGTGCCCGGCAACGAATCGCCCAAGCCGGTCTCCATTCCTTTGCTCAACATCCTCGCCATCTCCGGCAGCCTGCGCGCCGCCTCGACCAATTCGGGCCTGATCGCGGCACTCGCGCAAAACGCGCCGCCGGACTGTCACGTCTCCGTCTACGACGGGCTTGGCCGGCTGCCGATTTTCAACCCCGACGACGAAGGCGAGCGGACGCCGCCGCAAGCAGCGGCGCTGATCGATGCGGTCACCGCCGCTGACGGCGTCATCGTCTCCTGCCCGGAATATGCCCACGGTGTGCCAGGCGGCCTGAAGAACGCGCTCGACTGGCTGGTGTCGCACGATGCCGCCGTCGGCAAACCGGCCATGCTGGTCCATGCCTCGCCGCGCTCGCTGTTTGCTCGCGCCGCACTGGCCGAGATCATGCGGACAATGTCTTTTGCGCTTTACGAAGACAGGGCGCTCGAAATCGGTCTGCTCGGCAAGGGACCGCCGGCGGTGGAGAAAATCCTGGCGGAACCGGAAAACCGGCTGGCGATGCGCGGCGCCGTTTCGGCTTTTGCCGAATTCATTGGCGCTCGATGAGCAGTCGGGGCCTTATAGCCTTGGCATCTGGCGAAAGCCGAGTGACGTCCAATCTCCCCCTTGCGGGGGAGATGTCCGGCAGGACAGAGGGGGTGCGACGGATCGCCAACTTTCGACTTCAGCCATTCCCAACCGGAACAGCCTGAAAGGGCGTGCCATAATTGGCAGGTAAGTCGGAGGAACAGCACCCCCCTCTGCCTTGCCAGGCATCTCCCCCGCAAGGGGGGAGATTGGCAGCTTCGCCGATGGCGCCTACTCTGGAACTAGCCCTTCCGTCTCCGCGTCTCAACGTCGGTCTCGCCGACGAACCAGTCGCGTGCAGCGACCTCCTCGAAGACCACCCAGACATCATTGTTGGTCAGGCCGGTGACGCCGGTGATGGCCGCCGTCACCTGGGCGGCGATCGCGGCCTTTTTGCCGGCCGGGTCATCGGCAATCACCTCCTTGACCAGGCGGATATTCACGAATGGCATGGTTCCCTCCCTTGGATATGCTTGGCGGCCGCTCAGTAGGTTTTGGCGCCGTTGACCATGAGCCGGACCATGTAGAGCGAGGTCGTGCCGGCGATGTAGAGGCAGTTCAGCTTGTTGCCGCCGAACACGCAATTGGCAACGACTTCCGGTACCTTGACCTTGCCGATCAGCGTCCCGTCTGGATCGTAGCAATGGATGCCGTCCGCGGCGCTGGTCCAGATGCGGCCGTCCGCATCCAGCCTGAAACCGTCGAACAGGCCGGCGGTGCAGTCGGCAAAGGCCTTTTCGCCTGAGACCGTCTTGCCGCCCTGGCCGACATTGAACACCCGGATGTGCGCCGGGTTTTGTGCACCATGCGTGCGGCCGGTATCGGCGACGTAGAGCTTGCTCTCGTCAACCGAAAAAGCGAGCCCGTTGGGCCTGACCATGTCGGTGATCACCGCCTCGGTCTCGCCGGTGCCGGGATCGATCCGGTAGACATGGCAGGCGCCGATCTCGCTTTCGGCCTTGTCGCCCTCGTAATCGGTATCGATGCCGTAGCTCGGATCGGTGAACCAGATCGAACCGTCGGACTTGACCACCGCGTCATTGGGCGAGTTCAGCCGCTTGCCGCGCCATTTGTCCGCTATGGTGATAACCGACCCGTCATGCTCGGTGCGGCTGACGCGGCGGCCGGAATGCTCGCAAGTAACCAGCCGGCCTTGCCGGTCGACGGTGTTGCCGTTGGAATTGCCGGACGGCTGACGGAACACGCTGACGCTGCCGTCGGTCTCGTCGTAGCGCAGCATGCGATTGTTCGGGATGTCGGACCAGACCAGATAGCGCCCGGCCGCAAACCAGGCCGGTCCTTCCGCCCATCGGCAGCCGGTAAACAGCCTGTCGACCTGTGCATTGCCATTGAACAGCCGCGAAAAGCGCGGATCGAGAACTTCGTAGAATTCGCTGGCCATGGTTCCTCCCGGTAGCAGTCGCTTGGCGAGGCACGATCAAGCCAGCCTGCGATCGATATGGCAAGATCGATGATGCGTCAGAAGCATTATGGAAGCGAATGCTGGCCCGGACGGCAGGTCACGTCCCGTTAACCGGCTATGCGCCCAGCGCAATGGTGCATTGCAACATCTTATTTTTGCAACGCACCATAACTATGTCATGCTTCGTATCGATCAAGGGAGGAACACTTGCCGCGAAGTGCGGCGCAAAGGAAACTCGCTATGATCATCGACAGCCTCATGAGCCGCGCTCGCGCCAGCATCGCCAAGCGCCGGCATTACAACCGCCTCGTCGCCGAAATCGACAGCTTCAGCAGCCGCGACCTCGCCGACATGCGCGCCGACCGCAGCGAAATGCTCTATCAGGTCCACAAGCAGATCTACGGCTGAATCTTCGGTCGAGTAACTCGGCCGCGCCTAGGCGCGTTGATATTCAGGTCAGGCCGAGTCGGAGTCGAAGACGAGCGCGCAGCGACCAAACAGGTGGATTCCGAGAACCGGAGCGGAGCGTACTTTGGGTACGCGAGCACCGGAAGCGCAGGAAGCCGCCGTTTGCAGGCCGGCATCACCTGAATATCAACGCGCCGTCAGCGCCTTCTCGATTTCGGGCAACAGCAGCGTCTGCGCCGAGTCCGGCGTCAGCGGCCCGACATGCTTGTAGGCGATCTTGCCATCCTTGCCGATGACGAAGGTCTCCGGCACGCCGTAGACACCCCAGTCGATCGCCGCGCGCCCGACCTGGTCGACGCCGATCGCCTGGAACGGATTGCCGAGATCGCCAAGGAACCGACGGGCGTTTTCCGGCTGGTCCTTGTAGTTCAGCGCGGCCATGACGAAGCGTCTGTCCTGCGACAGCGCCAGCAGCACTGGATGCTCTTCGCGGCACGGCGCGCACCAGGACGCGAAGACGTTGACCAGCGTCACCTGGCCGACGAACTGTTTTGAATCGAGGCCCGGCAAATTGGTGCCCTCGAGCGCCGGCAGGTTGGTCTGCGGCGCCGGCAGGCCGATCAGCGCCGACGGCACTTCCGACACGTCGCGCCCGGACAAGAGCTGCGCCAGGAACAATCCCGCCAGCCCGAGAAAGACCAGCAGCGGCACCAGCACGATCAGGCGGCGGCGCGCCGGTGTTTCCGTTTCCGTGCTCATGATTTTGCTGCCTTATCGGAGCGCCTGCGCAAGCCGGACGCCTCCAGCTCGGCGAGCTCTCGCCTGCGGCCGCGCTGGTCGAGCAGGATCCAGCCGATCAGCCCGCCCAGCACCACGGCCGTGATCGCATAGGCGGCGGTGACATAAAGCGCGTGTACGCTCATGCTTTTCGCTCCGCGGCGCTTTCCAACCGGTCCGTCTCGCCTTGTTCCGACATGTCTTCTCTTAACGCCGCGCCATCGGCTCCGCAATTGTTCGCCGCGCCGCAGGCATGAGCCGAAGCCAACACATCAATCCGTTCCGTGCCGCAGCGCCAGCGCCGCCGCCACCGGCCCGAGCACGGCAAGGAACAGGGTCAGCGCGGCAAGAATGAGGAAGGGCTGCAGGAAGGGATCGGGGTCCGCCACCGCGCCATAGCTGGCCGATACGCCGAAGATCAGCACGGGAATGGTCAGCGGCAGCACCAGCACAGAGATCAGCAGCCCGCCACGCGGCAACGCCACTGCCACCGCTGCACCGGCAGCACCGATGAAGGTGATCGCCGGCGTGCCGACCAGAAGCGTCAGCGCCGTGGCGCCGATGCCGGCCGGCTCCATGTTCATGAACAGGCCGAGCAGCGGAGCGGCGATGACCAGCGGCAGCACGCTTCCCGTCCAATGCGCCAGGCATTTCGTCAGGACGGTCAAGGCCAGCATGTGCCGATCGTTGCCAAGCACCAGAAGATCGAGCGAGCCGTCCTCGCGGTCGGCCTGGAACAGCCGGTCGAGGCCGAGCAGGCAGGCCAGCAAGGCGGCAATCCACAGGATCGCCGGGCCGACGCGGGCCAGCAGCCTCAGGTCGGGACCGACGCCGAAAGGGATGGTCGCGATCACGGCGAGAAAGAAAATCACGCCGGTCAGCGCCCCGCCGCCGGCGCGGATACTCAGGCGGATGTCGCGCAGGAAGAGTGACCACATTATTGTTTGGTCCCGATGCATGCATGAAGGCCAAGCAAAGGATGGAGTTCCATCGCGTAGAGCACCAACATCAAGCGGCCTCGCCCATCACCAGCCCTTGTGCCCCCGCGATCCCCAGCGGCAAATGCGTGGCCGCAACCACGATCCCCCCACCATTGAGGTGCTTCCCCATCAATTCGCCGAATCTCTCCTCCGAAACCTTGTCCAGCCCTGCCGTCGGCTCATCCAGCAGCCACAATGGCCGGTGGCTGACCAGCAGTTTTGCAATCGCCGCCCGCCGGCGCTGGCCGGTCGAGAGATAGCCGAACGGCAGATGGCCGATGCCGCCCAGCCCGACGGTCTCCAGCGCCTCTTCAACACCCTTGGAACCTGCGCCCGAAAAATCGCGCCAGAAGCACAGGTTCTCCTTAACGCTCAATGCCGTCTTCATCGCGTCGAGGTGGCCGAGATAGTGACAGGCCGAGGCGGCCGACGGAAAGTCTTCGCCACCACCTTCGAATCGCACACGGCCTGCCGCCACCGGCAACAGTCCGGCGATGATCCTGAGCAGCGTCGATTTGCCGGCGCCGTTGGGCCCGGTGACGACCAGCGCCTGGCCTTCCCCCAGCGCGAATTCGATGCCGGAAAATACCGTCTCGCCGCCGCGTTCGCCGCCCAGATTTTCGGCGATCAGCCGCATCCGTTCCCCTTCGCCGAAAGTTCAAGCGCGGCTTCGGTGCGCCGCAGCAAAAATGGCAATTCCGTGTCTAGAACTATTCCGGAAAATTCTCTATATCCGCATCATCCGTGCCAGCGGTCGGCACGGGAACCGAATTTGCGCCGAACCAGCGCGCGTGCCGCCTTGAACGGCCCGGACGCTTGGGAACGGACAGCGGAAATGGCCGTACCCGCACCTTTGCGCGTGATTTGCATGCCCACTGGCGTCCGTTTCCTCCCGGCAACCGACAGTTAGGGATCGCACGTGTCCAAATCACTCGACAGCTTCAATTGCCGCTGCACGCTGACCGCCGGCGGCACCGAATACATCTACTATGATCTTGTCGAGGCCGAAAAGAACGGCCTCACCGGCATTGCCCAATTGCCTTATTCGATGAAGGTGCTGCTGGAGAACCTGCTGCGCAACGAGGACGGCCGTTCCGTTACCAAGGAGAGCATCCAGGCGGTCGCCGGCTGGCTGACCGACAGGGGCGCCGCCGGCGTCGAGATCGCCTATCGCCCGGCCCGCGTGCTGATGCAGGATTTCACCGGCGTTCCAGCCGTGGTCGACCTTGCCGCCATGCGCGACGCCATGGCCTCGCTCGGCGGCGACCCGCAAAAGATCAATCCGCTGGTGCCGGTCGATCTGGTCATCGACCACTCGGTCATCGTCGATGAGTTCGGCACGCCGATGGCTTTCGCCCGCAATGTCGAGCTTGAGTATGAGCGCAATGAGGAACGCTATAAATTCCTGAAATGGGGCCAGCAGGCCTTCCGCAATTTCCGCGTCGTGCCGCCCGGCACCGGCATCTGCCATCAGGTCAACCTTGAGTACCTCGGCCAGGTCGTGTGGACCAACAGCGAAGACGGCGAGACCACCGCCTATCCCGACACCTGCGTCGGCACCGATTCGCACACCACCATGATCAACGGCCTCGGCGTTCTCGGCTGGGGCGTCGGCGGCATCGAGGCGGAGGCCGCGATGCTTGGCCAGCCGGTCTCCATGCTGCTGCCTGAAGTCATCGGCTTCCGGCTCACCGGCAGGCTGAGGGAAGGCGTCACCGCTACCGACCTGGTGCTCACCGTCACCCAGATGCTGCGCAAGAAGGGCGTCGTCGGCAAGTTCGTCGAATTCTTCGGGCCGGGCCTGTCCAACATGACGCTGGCCGACCGCGCCACCATCGGCAACATGGCGCCCGAGTATGGCGCCACCTGCGGCTTCTTCCCGGTCGACAGCGAAACCATCCGCTATCTCACCATGTCCGGCCGTGACGAAAGCCGTATTGCCCTGGTCGAGGCCTACTCGAAGGCACAGGGCTTGTGGCGCGATGCCGGCTCGGCCGATCCGGTCTTCACCGACCTGCTCGAGCTTGATCTCGGCAGTGTCGTCCCGTCGATGGCCGGCCCGAAGCGGCCGGAAGGCCGGGTCGCACTTGAAGGCATTCCGGCCGGCTTCGCCAAGGCCATGGAGACCGAATACAAGAAGGCCGCCGAAATCGACAAGCGCTATGCCGTCGAAGGCACGGACTACGATCTTGGCCATGGCGATGTCGTCATCGCCGCCATCACCTCCTGCACCAACACCTCGAACCCGAGCGTGCTGATCGGCGCTGGGCTGTTGGCGCGTAACGCCAACCGGCTCGGCCTCAAGCAGAAGCCGTGGGTCAAGACCTCCTTGGCGCCGGGCAGCCAGGTCGTCGCCGAATATCTCGAGAAATCCGGCCTGCAGAAGGAGCTCGACCAGATCGGCTTCAACCTGGTCGGCTTCGGCTGCACCACCTGCATCGGCAATTCCGGCCCGCTGCCGGCGCCGATCTCAAAGACCATCAACGATAAGGGCTTGATTGCTGCGGCAGTCTTGTCTGGCAACCGCAATTTCGAAGGCCGCGTCTCGCCCGACGTGCAGGCGAACTATCTCGCCTCGCCGCCGCTGGTCGTCGCCCACGCGCTGGTCGGGACCGTGACCAAGGATTTGACCACGGAGCCGCTCGGCGAGGATCGCAACGGCAATCCAGTCTATCTCAAGGACATCTGGCCGAGTTCGGCCGAGATCCAGGAATTCATCGAGAAGAACGTCACGCGCGAATTGTTCGCCCGCAAATATGCCGACGTCTTCAAGGGCGACGAGTACTGGCAGAACGTCAAGGCGCCGGAAGGCCAGACCTATGCCTGGGACGACAATTCGACCTATGTGCAGAACCCGCCCTATTTCGCCGGCATGACGTCAGGCTTCGGCAAGATCGGCGATATCAAGGGCGCGCGTGTGCTCGGCCTGTTCGGCGACAAGATCACCACCGACCACATTTCGCCGGCCGGTTCGATCAAGGCGGCCTCGCCGGCCGGCAAGTACCTCACCGACCACGGCGTCGGCGTCGCCGATTTCAACCAGTACGGCACGCGCCGGGGCAACCATGAGGTGATGATGCGCGGCACCTTCGCCAATATCCGCATCCGCAACCATATGCTGGGCGAGAACGGCCGCGAGGGCGGCTACACCATCCATTACCCGTCGAAGGAAGAGGAATCGATCTACGACGCAGCCATGCACTACAAGAAGGAGGGCGTGCCGCTGGTCATCTTCGCCGGCGTCGAATATGGCAACGGCTCGTCGCGCGACTGGGCGGCCAAGGGCACCAATTTGCTGGGCGTCCGCGCGGTCATCGCCCAGTCCTTCGAGCGCATCCACCGTTCCAATTTGGTCGGCATGGGCGTCATCCCCTTCGTCTTCGAGGAAGGCACCTCATGGGCCTCGCTCAACCTCAAGGGCGACGAGCTGGTCGAGATCGACGGACTGAGCAACATCAAGCCGCGGCAGAAGATGATCGCCGGGATCACCTATGGCGACGGCAGCGTCAAAGAGGTTCCGATCATCTGCCGCATCGATACGCTGGACGAGCTCGACTACTTCAAGAATGGCGGCATCCTGCAATACGTGCTGCGCGATCTTGCGGCTTAAGGGAGTAGGGCAATAAGGGAGTAGGGCAGTAGGGAGCCAGGACAAGCCACCTACTGCCCTACTGCCCTACTGCCCTGTTCTTGGCTTGCCAAACCGCGCTGTCGCCGCCAGCAGCACGCCGAGCATCAGCCCGTTGAATATGTGCCACAGGAAATGCGTGCCGAGCGGAAAGCCGCCGCAGACCAGCGGATCGATCATCCTGCAGATGACCGACACGACGAAGATCGCCGAACCCGCCAGATTGTACCAGCCGGCGCGATTGCCGCTGGCCGCCACCCAGGCGCCGAAGAAGGCGAGCGCCAGAAACGGCGGCAGATAGCCGGTCGTCCCGTTCGACGCTTGGCGCAGCCAGTCCGGCACGGCAAAGGTCACCAGCCCGGCAACGGCGTAAAAGGCGACGAAGATGGCGATCGCCTTGCCCCATTTCATGCCGAGAAAACGTCGCAGGTTGAACAGCGTGTAGGCCAGCGTGAACCCTGCAATGGGCAGCACGTCGGCCAGGATCATTGCCCTTGTGGCAAAGGTGTGGAACAGCGACGACCCAACGCCGATCGCCACCACCCACCAGGCCAGCACTTCGGCGAAGGTGCCGGTTCCGCGCGTGCGCACCTGCCAGACACCCCATAGCCCGGCGGCAAAAAAAGCCAGATTGCTCAGCGCATTGAGCGGTTCGGCCCAGAATTCCGGCCCCGTCCGTTCGCAATAAAGATCGACCGGCGCCAGGAGAGATTGCCACATGCTGATTGCCGCCCGAATCGCTTCCATGGTGAAGTGCAAGTCCACCTATTGCGCCCTTGCCAGCGGTTGCAACGGCAAAATTTCACCGCAACGTGACTTCCCGTTGACTGCCGCTTCTGCCACATATTTCGATAACCAGAACAAAGCCGGCGTCACCGGCGGGATCGGAACGGTCATGCCATCTCGAAGACCATTGCGGCTTGCGGCCCTTGCGCTGGCCCTCTCGGCGTTTGCCGGCAGGGCCCTTGCCGAGCCAACCGACAAGCCATTAGGCGTCATCGAGCTCTTCACCAGCCAGGGATGCAACTCCTGTCCGCCGGCCGACGAATTCTTCGCCGAGCTCGCCGCCAAGGAGGACATCGTCGCGCTCGCCTATCATGTCGATTATTGGGATTACCTCGGCTGGCAGGACACGCTGAGCCGCAAGGAAAATACCGAGCGGCAATATGAGTATATGCGCGCCTTCGGCAGTCGTTCCGTCTACACCCCGCAAGCCGTCATAAACGGCCGCAGCCATGTCAACGGCGCCAGCCGCAAGGAAGTCGACGGCGCGCTGGCCCGCATGGAGAGGGTCGGCGAAGGCATGCGCGTCGGCATCAAGGTCAGCCGGACCAGCGATCGCGTCATGATCGATGCCGGCGACGCCGTGACCGGCCCCACCGACGCGCATGTCGTCATCGTCTATTTCAATCCGCCGCAGACGATAAAGATCGGCAAGGGCGAAAACAGCGGCCGCAGCATGACCTACTGGAACGCCGTCTCCAGCATCCAGACCGCCGGCATGTGGCACGGCAAGGCGCAGCGCTACGAACTGCCAATGAGCGAGATCGCCAAGAAGGGCGGCTGCGCCGTGCTGCTGCAGTCGGTCGGCAAGGACGGCATGCCCGGTCCGATCCTGGGTGCAGCCTTTATCCGCAAGCCTTGAACTGAAACGTCGCGCTGCCCCTCATCCGCCTGCCGCCATCTTCTCCCCGTATAGTGACGGGGAGAACGGAACTGGCCGCGGCATCGGCGTTCTTCGTGCAACGCTGGTGATTGGCAAAACCGTGGCCGACTGCGTCTTTCTCCCCGTCGCTGTACGGGGAGAAACGCCCGGCAGGGCAATGAGGGGCTGCGCAGACCGACGATCATAACGCAATTAGGGGCCCTCGCATGGCCGTCTTAACGTGCCCCGCTTTCGGAGGCGATCCCAGCGGCCGGCCAATAAAAAACCGGCGTCAGCTTGCTTCTGACGCCGGTCATTTAGGTTTTGGGATCGTCGCACCCGATCTGTCCAAGGAAAAACCGAGGTTGGTTCGATCCGACGCAGACCCGTGGGCGGGGGGCTTGGGGTTTACGAGCCGGTGCCGGACCGAACCGTCTCAGGCAACGCCGATAAATTCGTCGGACATTGGGGCATGAGCACGGATAAAAAATGGCAGGATTGTGGCAAAGCATCACCAATTCCAACAGGCGTTTCGCAAACGTGACTGGACGCTGGAGAAACCGCGCGGTGCTGGCCTTGCCCGGCCGGGCCTTGCAATTCCGCAGCGAAAGCGCCAACTTTGGTCGGCGTACGATTCATTGCGAGGATCCAGGCATGACTGATCGCAGCAGCGGGACGGAGGATGGGGACGCATCCGCAATATTGATCCCGCTGCATGAGGCAAGACGCGAACGCCTCGACCAGCCGGTGCGGTTCGACCGGCGCGAACTGGACCAGATCCTCAGGCTCTACGGCCGTATGGTTGCCGCCAACGAGTGGCGCGACTATGCCATCGACCATCTCGCCGACCGCGCTGTTTTTTCTGTCTTCCGCCGCACCAGCGAAGTGCCGCTTTTCCAGATCGTCAAGGATCCGAAGCTGGCGCGCCGGCAAGGCGCGTTCGCTGTCATCGCCGCCGGCGGGCGCATCCTCAAGCGCGGCCAGGAGCTCGGCCGGGTACTTGGCGTGTTCGACCGAACGCTGAAGCTGGTCGAGGCGTAACCTCTTATTTTTGTTCGCGGAACTTCCGCTCGGGCAGCGATTGCGGATCGGGCGGGATGGACGCCCCGCCATTGATCGGCAACTGCATGAACACCGTATCCAGCCAGCGTCCGTGCTTATACCCTGAGCCTTCCAGGCGGCCGGAATGACGAAAGCCGAGCTTCTCGTGCAACCGTACCGAGGCGCTGTCGGGCCGGCCGTCGCCGATCACCGCGATGATCTGGCGAAAACCCGCCGCCTTGGCCGCCTCGATCAGCCCTTGCATCAAGAGCAGCCCGACGCCTTGCCCTTTGGCCTCGAGCGCGACATAGACGGAATCCTCAACGACGAAGCGGTACGCCGGGCGCGGCCGGAACGCCCCGGCATAGGCATAGCCGAGCACGCCGCCGGCCTTTTCCGCAACGAGATAGGGAAAGCCGCCCGCCATCAGGCTGTCGAAGCGCGCGCCCATCTCGGTCCGGCTTGGTGGCTCGAGTTCATAGCTCGCCGTGCCACTCGTCACCGCGTCGGCATAGATTTCCGTGATCCGGTCGAGATCGGCCGACGTTGCGGCCCGTAACGTGATGCTGCTCATAATTTATGCAAGTCGTTCATCTGCCCTATATCTCAGCAAAAGCCGGCACAAAAGAAAAGGGCGGCCATTGGGCCGCCCTTTCCAAACTCGCTGGTCCAGTCAGACCATGATCCCGAAAAGTGGAAACCGGTTTTCGGAAAAGATCATGGTCGACAAGGAACGCCGTACTAGCGACGGTCGCCCATGAACTGCAGCAGGAACATGAACAGGTTGATGAAGTCGAGATAGAGCCTCAATGCGCCCATGATCGCCTTGCGGCCGGCGACATCAGTCTCGTCGCCCTCGAAATACATCTCCTTGATGTTCTGCGTGTCGTAGGCGGTGAGGCCTGCGAAGATCAGCACGCCGATCGCCGAAACGGCGAAGGAAAGCGCCGACGACTGCAGGAAGATGTTGATCACCATCGCGATGATCAGGCCGACCAGGCCCATGACCAGGAACGAACCGAACGCCGAGAGATCGCGCTTGGTCGTGTAGCCGTAGAGCGACAGCCCGCCAAAGGCGGCGGCGGTGGCGAAGAAGGTCTGCGAGATACTGGCGGTGGTGTAGACCAGGAAGATCGACGAGAGAGATAGGCCGACGAGGCCGGCATAGACCCAGAACGTCGTCTGCGCGGCCGAAACGCTCATCGACTGGACGCGGAACGACAGGAACATCACCGCTGCCAGAGGGGCAAAGATCACCAGCCATTTCAGCGGCGAACCAAAGATTGCGTAGCCGAACGAGGTCAGCATCTCGCCGCTTGGCAACGTCGCGACCGCCGAGGCGGGATCGCTGGTGGTGGCCAGCATGATTGTGCCGACCGCGGCAAGGCCGGTGATGAGGAGGCCAAGCCCCATCAGATTGTAGACTTTGATCATGTAGGCGCGCAGGCCCTGGTCGATGGCAGCATCGACGCCGGCGCCGGGCACGGCGCGCGTCTGATAATTGCGAACGGGATCAGCCATGGAAATCCTCATATTGCTTCTGCCCCGTCCGGTGTCAGGTCCATTTGAACCCAGGCGCCGCTGGCGGGGCTCCAGCATGCCTGCGCCGAAATATGATGGTTCTTGGCGTAAAGGACAAGACCGTAACCGGACGTAATGCTCCGTGAAGTGCCGGAGATCCGGTTTTATTGGCCTTCCCGGCCGAAACATTAACGAGATTTAATCAAAACCGGCTCTGGCTCAAAGATTCCGCAGCACCGGCGCCGCCTTGTGGCCCAGCACCCGCCACGTCCCGGCAAGGCCGATGCCGACCGTGACCACCAGCGAAAAGCCGATGGTCGCCACCGCCACCTCGGGCATGAAGTGCGATGGCAGCGTCATGATGCGCGCGACGACGAACCACGCCGCCACACCGCCCGCCGCCAGCGCGAAGATCGCAGTGGCAAGGCCGATCAGCATGTATTCCAGCGAAAAAGCGGCGATCAGCGTTTTCCTGGTCGCACCCAGCGTCTTCAGCACCACCGCGTCGTGGATGCGGGCCCGGTTGCCGGCGGCGAGCGCCCCGGCCAGCACCAGCACCGAGGCGATCAGCGCCACGCCGGCCGCTGCCCTGATTGCCGTGCCGAGCTGCGCCACCAGCCGATTGACGATTTCGAGCGCGTCCTTGACCCTGACCGTCGTCACCGCTGGAAAAGCCCGGGTGACGGCGTTGAGAAGACGCGCATCGTCGGCCGCCGACGCATTCGTCTCGGTCAGCGTCGCCAACCAGCCATGCGGCGCCCCGGCGAATGTGTTGGGCGAGAACACCATGACGAAATTGATGCCCATGGTTTCCCATTCGACCTGGCGGAAATTGGCGATCTTCGCCGTGATGTTGCGGCCGAGCACGTTGACGGTGATGGTGTCGCCGAGCTTCAGCCCGATCTCTTTGCCTTCCTCGGCGGAAAACGAGACCAGCGGCTGGCCGGCATAGTTCTCCGGCCACCAGCTGCCCTCGGTCAGCGTCGCATTCTCCGGCAGCTTTGCGTCATAGGTCAGGCCGCGATCGCCGCGCAGTACCCAGGCGCCTTCGGCCGGAACCTTGACCTTGTCGACAGCGACGCCGTTGAGCGCCATCACCCGGCCGCGCAGCATCGGGACCCTGATCAGCCTGCCCTGCGGCGCCTCTTTGCCGACCAGCGCGGAGAAAGCATCGACGTCGCCGCTCTGGATATCGACGAAGAAGAAGTTCGGCGCCCGTTCGGGCAGGCTGCCCGAGATCTGCCGCCTGAGATTGCCGTCGATCAGCGCCAAGGTGACCAGGAGCGTCAGCCCGAGGCCAAGCGACAGCACCACGGACGGCGTCAAGGCGCCAGGCCGATGGATGTTGCCGATGGCGAGCCTGAGCGCGGTCGAGCGCACGCGCGGGCTTTTCTTCGCCGCCCACTGCACCAGCGTGCCGACGACACGCAGCACCAGGAACGAAAAGACCGTGGCGCCGACGAAGATCGAGGCAATACGGCGGTCGCCGGAAAACAGGATCGCCAGTACCGCCAGGAGCAGCGCGATACCCAATGCCGCGGCGATATAGAGCGGGCGGGGAAAACCCCGGCCCTCGAAACCCATTTCGCGAAACAGCGCCGTTGCCGGCACGTCGCGGGCGCGGCCGAGCGGCAGCAAGGCGAAAGCCAGCGTCACCAGCAGCCCGAACAGCGCTGCCATGCCGAGCGCGCCGGGATAGAACCCACCTTCCGCCGGCACCGGAATGACCGACTGCAGCGCGGCACTTGCAACAAACGGCATCAATGCGCCGAGCACCAGGCCCAGCGTGATGCCGAGGGCGGCGATCATCAGGATCTGCACCAGATAGACGGCAAAGACGAACCCTCCCGAAGCCCCCAGGCTCTTGAAGGTGGCGATGACGCCGCGCTTGCCGTCGAGATAGGCACGCACGGCATTGGCCACGCCGACGCCCCCGACCACCAGCGCCGTCAGCCCGACCAGCGTCAGGAATTGCGAAAACCGCTCGATGTTCGAGGACAGCGCCGGCGCTGCGTTGCTGCGCGTGCGGATCGACCAGCCGGCCTGCGGGAACTCTTTTGCCGCCTGCTCCTGGATCGCCTTGATCTGTGTCTCAGTAGTGCCGCCGGGCAGGCGGACCTTATAGGCATTCTCGACCAGGCTGCCCGGCTGGATCAGGCCGGAAGCGGCAAGCCCGTCGGTCGACACCATCAGCCGCGGCGCAAAGCCGAAGCCATCCGACACCGCATCCGGCTCGTTGACCAGCCTGGCGCGCAGCTCGAAGGTCGCGCTGCCGAGCTTCAGCCGGTCACCGATGCCAAGGTTCAGCCGCTCGAACAAAAGGTCCGGCGCCGCGGCGCCGAAGACTCCGGATTTTTGGTCGAACAGATCCTCTCGCGACAGCACCGGCTCGGTCTCCAGCGCGCCATAGAGCGGATAGGCGCCGTCGACCGCCTTGGCCTCGACCAGCGCTTGGTCGGAGCCGTCCTCGAGCCTCGCCATCGAGCGCATGTTGGCACTGTGCGAAACCGTGCCAAGCCGGTCGAGGAAGCTGCGTTCGGCTCTGGTCGGATCGCGCTGGTTGAGCTGGAAGCGGAGATCGCCGCCGAGCAGCGTCTGGCCCTGGTCGGCAACACCGGCGGAAATCGCTTGCGCCACCGAATTGACGCCGCCGATTGCCGCGACGCCGAGCGCGATGCAGGCAAGGAAGATCAGGAAGCCGGACAGCCCGCCACGCATTTCTCGCAGAGAAAACCGAAAGGCGAGCCTCAGCGTTTGCGACAGCGGCATCAGGCGGTCACCTTGCCGGCCCTGGTGGCCGGCTCAGGCGCGTCCTCGATCAGCCCCGACCGCATCGACACCTGGCGCGAGCAGCGCGCCGCGAGCACCGGGTCATGCGTGACCAGCACCAGCGTCATGCCGCGTTCGGCCGCCTTGGCAAACAGCAGGTCGGCGACGTGCCGCCCCGTCGCCTGGTCGAGATTGCCGGTCGGCTCGTCGGCGATCAGGATGCGCGGCGACGGCGCCAGCGCCCGGGCGATCGCCACGCGCTGCTGCTCGCCGCCAGACAATTCGCCGGGGTAATGGGTGACGCGATCCCTGAGACCGACCGCCGCCAGCTCGCGCGCCGCCACGCCGAACGGATCGACATGACCGGCAAGCTCCAGCGGGACGGCGACGTTTTCCAGCGCCGTCATATTGGGGATGAGATGGAAAGACTGGAACACGATACCGATGTTTCGTCCCCGAAACGATGCGATCTGATCTTCGCTTTTGCCGTTGAGCAGCTCGCCGGCAATTCGTACCGCTCCCGAATCGACCCTTTCAAGCCCGGCCAAGACCATCAGCAATGTCGACTTTCCCGAACCTGAAGGTCCAACGATGCCGGTTGCCTCGCCGGCCGCGACATCAAGGCTGACGCCCTTCAGCACATGGACCGAGGATGCACCTTCGCCGAGTGTCAGCGATACGTCTTTCAGCGAAATGACGGCTTCTTCCAAAATCAAATCGTCCTATATGGGGGAATGAGGGCAGAGCATCAGATGCTCGACAAAGATGAAAACCTGCCTTCGCAAACCGATGTTCCTCGTCATATGGGGCCTGCCGCATGGCTTTCAAACACACCTTTGCCGCGGCCTTCGCCCTTTTCCTCACAATCTGCGGCGCCATTCCGTCGGCACGCGCCGAGCCCTTCACCATTGTCGGTTTCGGCGACAGCTTGATGGCAGGCTTTGGGCTCGGGCCAGGGGAAGGCTTTACCGAAAAGCTGCAGGCGGCGCTGCGCGCCAAGGGCTACGATGTCACGGTCACCAATGCCGGCGTCTCCGGCGATACGACGAGCGGCGGCCTGTCGCGGCTCGACTGGTCGGTGCCGGACGGCACGCAACTGGTCATCCTGGAGCTCGGCGCCAACGACATGCTGCGCGGCGTTTCGCCCGCCATAGCGGAAAAGAACCTGGACGCCATGCTGGCAAAGCTGAAGCAGCGCAAGATCGCTGTGTTGCTGGCCGGGATGCGCGCGGCGCCCAATCTCGGCGCCGATTACCAGACCGCCTTCGACGCGACCTTTCCGAGACTGGCTGAAAAATACGGCGTGCCGCTCTATCCTTTCTTTCTCGAGGGCATCGCCGGCCAATCCGTCCTGCAGCTCGAAGACGGTCTTCATCCAAACGCCCGAGGCGTCGACCGCATCGTCGAAGGTATCCTGCCCAGCGTGGAGAAGACCATTGAAGCGGTCCGGGGCAATTCCTGAAGGGGAGGGTTCGCCGCCGCAACACCTTCCGCAGGGGAAGCTTTTAGGCAGGCCTGCGACCAACAAACCCCTTGCCCCGTTTGAATATCGATGATTCGCTAGGGCAAGAGTTCGATTCGAGGACAGGAGGCTTCCCATGCCGCGTCTTTTTACCGCCCTCGAAATACCGCGTGATGCCGCTCTTTCGTTGTCCCTGCTCAGGGGCGGCCTGCCTGGAGCCCGCTGGATCGACGTCGAAAACTATCATCTGACGCTGCGCTTCATCGGCGATGTCGAGGGCCATGTCGCCGACGAGATCGCCAACGCGCTCGACCGCGTTCACCGCCCGTCCTTCCCGCTGACGCTGTCCGGCGTTGGCGCCTTCGGCCAGAAAAAGCCGCATGCGGTGTGGGCCGGGGTCGCCGCTTCGCCCGATCTTTCCGCATTGCAGGCCGAGATCGAGCGCATCTGCCAGCGGCTCGGCATCCCGGCCGACCCGCGCAAGTTCATGCCGCATGTGACGCTGGCCCGCCTGCGCAATTCGAGCCCGCTCGACGTCGCCCAGTATCTGTCGGCGCGCGGCAATTTTTCGACGCTGCCGTTCCGGGTCGGCCGCTTCGTGCTGATGTCGTCGCGCGACTCGGTCGGCGGCGGGCCTTACGTCGTCGAGGAAGCTTGGCCGCTTTCGGGTGCCGACAGCCGGGCCGCCAGCCGTTTGGTCGGTGCCGCCGACGCTTCGCGGATCATGCGGTAGACGGACATGGCCAGGGAGAAACTTGCAAAGGAAGCGATTAGCGCCGAACTTGCCGGCCTCGACGGCTGGTCGCTGGCCAAGGATGGTGGCTCGATCACGCGCACCTTCACCTTCAAGAATTTCTCCGAAGCCTTTGCCTTCATGACCCGCGTCGCCCTGGCGGCGGAGAAGATGGACCACCATCCCGACTGGTCGAACGTCTACAAGACGGTAAACGTGACCCTCAACACGCACGACGCCGGCGGCCTGACGGCGCTGGATTTCGATCTGGCCAGGAAGATGAACCGCTATTTCGGCGGCTGAGCCTATCTGCACCTTGCAGCGAGGTTCAGCTTTCACCACATTTTGCCTCGCGGTCACGCGTGAAGTCACGCGACGGCGGCAAGGAGAGATTGATGGCGCAAAAATCCGGTTTTGATTTCTTCGGCCTCGGCAGCAAGCCGGGCAATGAGAGCGAAGTGCGCGAAAAGTTCTGGCGTACGGCGAAGAGGGCCGCCCGGCAGATCCCGTTCATGGAAGAGGTGGTCGCCGCCTATTACTGCGCCATGGACAAGAAGACGCCGCTGCGCGCCAAGGGCACCTTGCTGGCTGCGCTCGGCTATTTCGTGCTGCCGACGGACGTCATCCCCGATTTCATCCTTGGGCTAGGCTTCACCGACGACATCGCCGTGCTGACCGCCGCGATTACCGCCGTCAGCGCCCACATCACGCCGGCGCACCGGCTCGCCGCCAAGCAGGCCATCGCCGACAAGAGCTGAGCCGGTGCGACGCAAAAAATCGCGCGAGATCCGACTTTCCGGCCGTCAAACCCACCGCCGCACCCGCGCCTTGTAGGCGCGATAGACATCTCCGAACTTCCGCTCGAGGTAGCGCTCTTCCGGCTCGATGACGCCGGTATTGATCACCCACAGCAGGGGGATGACGAGCGCGATAGCCCAAAGACTTCCGGCCGCGACGCCGAGGCCCAGATAGATGAGGGTCGCTCCCAGATAGAACGGGTTCCTGGTCCGCCGATAGACCCCGTCGACGACCAGCGCGGTCGTTGGCAAGGTCGGTGGTATGTTGGTTCCAGCGGCCTGAAAGCGGCCCGCCGCCATAAAGATGAGCACAAAGCCGCACACCGCGAGCACAGCGCCGGCCAGATAGCGGGCGAGGGCCTGCCCGGCCATGACCGGGAGCGGCGCGAGCACCTCGAGCACGGTTGCCGCCGCCAGGAAGCCGAGGAAGATCAAAGGCGGCAGCGCAATGACCCCGGGCACGTCAGGCGCGCCCGATCCGCCTGCCATCTCTCCGCCATCCGACCGTGGCACCGCGCCGCTGGCCGCCGCGCGGACGGCGACACGAATGCCGAACACGATCGCCAGGACGACTGTGCCGCCCGCCAGGATCAGAACTGTCTCGGAAATGGCCATGACCAAATCTCCCGTAAGCCGCCAAGGAGGGCACCCTGGCCGAGTGCCGTGGCGGCGAACGCAGACATGGTACCGCCTGCAGGGAAATTCGTCACGCACCTCAAAAAAGCGAGAATCGCCGCAAGACCTAGCTGCTTGAAAAGTCAAACTCTTGCCGTTTTCGTGGCCTCCAAGTCGCGGCAGGGACATTGCGCCAGCCGCTTTTTCGAGCGGCAGCGCGAAGACGGCGGCGGTTTCCTGGCGTGAACATCCTTTTCTCAGGGGAAATTCACCGTTTGGTAACCCAGATTAAATCAAAATGAAGCGACGGGCAGGACGCCGGGCCGGCCTGCCGCCGCACCAGTGGAATACGGGAAAAGCGATGCGCGGATTGATTGCTATAGTTTCCAGCCTGGCCCTGGTGGCCTTGACGGTGCCCGCGCTGGCGCAGTCGGCAACCAAGATCGGCCAGCACAATGCCTGGGGCACCTACAGTTATCAGGCGTCGGGCGGCGGCAAGGTCTGCTATGTCCTGACGGTGCCAACCGACAAGCAGCCGCCGACGCTCGATCACGGCGATATGTTCTTCTTCGTCAGCCAGCGGCCGGGGCAGCAAGTGTCCTACGAGCCGCAATTCATCGCCGGCTATACCTTCCAGGAGGGTTCCAAGGCCACCGTCACCATCGACAAGAAGTCTTTCTCGATGTTCACGCGCGGCAAGTCGGCCTGGGTCGAGAACGCCGCCGAGGAGCCGGTGCTGATCGCCGCAATGAAGACCGGCGCCGACATGAAGGTGTCGGCCAAGTCCGGCCGCGGCAACACCACCACCTACGTCTTCTCGCTGAAGGGCATCTCGGCGGCGCTGGCCTCGATCGCCAAGTGCAAGTAGAGTCCTCGTCCGGGATGTTCACTACCTAACACAGCAGCGTAAAGGACCCAGCGTTCGTGCGGTCTTTCCTTTTCCCTTGCGGGAGAAGGGAGAACCCCCAGCATGACTCCGCCATCAAGCTGTGCTATGCGCCGCGCTTCATTTCGGGCACGATGCTGTATTCGGCCGCAAATCGCTTATATTGGCGCAACAATGACCCTTTCATTCGATCTTACCGCCGGAGGCGCGCGTGACGCGTTGCGCTCCCGCACGCCGCCTGAAAAGCCGTCGCTGATCGGCTTGACGCGCGCCGAACTCGGGGCCGCCCTTGTCGCTGCCGGCATCGTGCCGGAGCGCCAGGCGAAGATGCGGGCCCAACAGCTCTGGCATTGGATCTATGTGCGCGGCGTTTCCGATTTTGCCGGCATGTTCAACATCTCCAAGGATCTGCGCGCCGCACTCGACAAGCATTTCACCGTCGCCAGGCCCGAGATTGTCGAGGAGCAGATTTCCTCCGACGGCACGCGCAAATGGCTGTTCCGCTTTCCGCCGCGCGGCGCCGGCCGGCCGGTCGAGATCGAGACCGTGTACATTCCCGAAGAAGGCCGCGGCACGCTCTGCATCTCCTCGCAGGTCGGCTGCACCCTGACCTGTTCCTTCTGCCACACCGGCACGCAGAAGCTGGTGCGCAACCTGACCGCCGAGGAAATCCTCGCCCAGCTTTTGACCGCCCGCGATCGGCTCGGCGACTTTCCCGACCGCGACACGCCCGACGGCGCCATCGTCCCGGCCGAGGGCAGGAAAGTGTCCAACGTCGTCATGATGGGCATGGGCGAGCCGCTCTATAATTTCGAGGCGGTAAAGAAGGCGCTGCTTATCGCATCCGACGGCGACGGGCTTTCCCTGTCGAAGAGGCGCATCACGCTCTCGACGTCGGGCGTCGTGCCCGAGATCTTCCGCACCGGTGAGGAGATCGGCGTCATGCTGGCGATCTCGCTGCACGCCACCAACGACGATCTGCGCGACCTTTTGGTGCCGATCAACAAGAAATATCCGCTGAGCGAGCTGATCGCTGCCTGCCGTGCCTATCCCGGCCTGTCCAACGCCAAGCGGATCACCTTCGAATATGTGATGCTGAAGGACGTCAACGATTCCATCGAAGACGCCAAGGCGCTGGTCAAGCTGCTCAAGGGCATTCCGGCCAAGATCAATCTGATCCCGTTCAATCCGTGGCCGGGCACCAACTACCAGTGCTCGGACTGGGAGACGATCGAGAAATTCGCCGACTACATCAACAATGCCGGCTATGCCTCGCCGATCCGCACGCCGCGCGGCCGCGACATCCTCGCCGCCTGCGGCCAGCTCAAGTCGGACTCCGAGCGCATGCGCAAAGTCGACCGGCTGGCGCTGGAAGCGATGATGATCGCGGGGCACGGCGAGGCGTGAATCGCCTCGTCGCCTATCTGATCCGCTTCGCCGTCATCCTTGTCGGCTATGGTGTTGCTTCGCTGGCGGCAAGCGCCTTCCTTAACATCATGTTCCTGGCGTCTCTTGGGCTGATGACGGACGAGACGCAACCGGCGGCGCAGGCCTCCCTGTGGTTTTCCGTCCCTTTCGTCGCGCTGTTCGTCGCCTATTTCGCTTTCATGCCGGCGGCGATCGCCATCCTGGTTTCCGAAATCCTCGGCCGGCGCGACTGGCTGTTCTATGCACTGGCGGGCGCGGCGGTGGCGGCGGTCTTCCTCGGCTTCGTCCACCAGACGGCCGATGCCAATTTCGAGGTTACCAACACCAGCGTCATGCTGGCGGTGATCGGCTGCGGCATGGTCGGCGGTATTTTCTACTGGCTGAGCGCCGGGCGCTCGGCCGGAAGCTGGCGTCAGATCGGACGCCCTATTTCGCCTGGGCCGTCAGGATCTTGAGCGCGAAGGCCGAAAAAACTCCGGCAAAGAGATAGTCGACGACGCGCGTCACGCGCGGGCTGGATTTCATCGCGGCCGAGAACTTTTCCGCCGCCAGCACCATCGGCGCCGTCACCGGGATCGCCAGCACGACGAACATCGCGCCGAGGAAGAACAGTTTTCCCGGCGCGTTGGGATCATGCGCGGAGACGAATTGCGGCAGGAAGGTCATGAAGAACAGGATGATCTTCGGGTTGAGCAGATTGACCCCGAGCCCCGCCGCCCAGCTGCGGAACAGCGAGATCTGCGGCCCGCTCTTCTTCTCCGGTGAAAACGCCGAACCTTTTGTGATCGCCTGCCATGCCAGGAAGACCAGATAGCCGGCGCCGAAAATCTTCAGCACGAAGAACGCCATCGGCGAAGCGACGATCAGCGCCGAGACGCCGACCACCACTAGCGTGGTGTGGATCAGCGTGCCGCACAAGGCGCCGGCCATCGAGGCAAAGCCGGTGGCGCGGCCCTGACTCAGCGTGCGCGACACGAACAGCGTCATATCAGGCCCAGGCGTGATCGCCAGGATGAAGGTGGCGATGGAGAACTGGATAAGCGTCGTACTGTCGGGGATGAAGGACATGGCTCGTCTCGTAGCGGCAAAAAGACGGCGCAGCCATACCGCAAGAGCCGTATTCTCGCCAGCCTCTGGGAGATGCAGCATCTGGTCCAGGCATCGTTCGTCCCTTGCGCTGGCCTAAAACGCCGTGATACCTCGCCCGCGAAGAACCCCTGTCGCGGAACCGCCCACCATGTCGAAAGCAAAAGCCGTCAAGAAAGTCGTGCTCGCCTATTCCGGCGGCCTTGACACCTCGATCATCCTGAAATGGCTGCAGACCGAGCTCGGCGCCGAGGTCGTCACCTTCACCGCCGATCTAGGCCAGGGTGGCGAACTGGAGCCGGCCAGGCGCAAGGCCGAGATGATGGGCATCAAGGATATCCGCATCGTCGATGTCCGCGAGGAGTTCGTATCCGATTTCGTCTTTCCGATGTTCCGCGCCAACGCTGTCTATGAAGGCACGTATCTGCTCGGCACCTCGATCGCCCGGCCACTGATCTCGAAACATCTTGTCGAAATCGCCAGGGAGACCGGCGCCGACGCGATCGCCCATGGCGCCACCGGCAAGGGCAACGACCAGGTGCGTTTCGAGCTCTCGGCCTATGCGCTCAACCCCGACATCAAGGTCATCGCGCCCTGGCGCGACTGGTCGTTCAAGTCGCGCACCGACCTCATCAACTTCGCCGAGCAGCACCAGATCCCGGTGCCGAAGGACAAGAAGGGCGACGCACCCTTCTCGGTCGATGCCAACCTGCTGCACTCCTCCTCCGAGGGCAAGGTGCTGGAAGACCCTTGGAGCGAGCCGCCGGAATTCGTCCACCAGCGCACCATCTCGCCGATGGATGCGCCCGATGAGGTCACCGAGATCGAGATTGAATTCCTCAAGGGCGATCCGGTTGCGCTCAACGGCAAGAAGCTGTCGCCGGCGACGATGCTGGCGGCGCTGAACGATCTCGGCCGCGACAATGGCATCGGCCGGCTCGACCTGGTCGAGAACCGTTTCGTCGGCATGAAATCGCGCGGTGTCTACGAGACCCCCGGCGGCACCATCCTGATATCGGCCCACCGGGCGATCGAATCGATCACGCTCGACCGCGGAGCCGCCCATCTCAAGGACGAGTTCATGCCGCGCTACGCCGAGCTCATTTACAACGGCTTCTGGTTCGCGCCCGAGCGGCTGATGCTGCAGGCGATGATCGACAAGAGCCAGGAAGACGTCGAAGGCACGGTGCGGCTAAAACTCTACAAAGGCAACGTCATGATCATCGGCCGCAAGTCGAGGAAGACGCTCTATTCCGATGCGCTGGTCACCTTCGAGGACGACCGCGGCGCCTACGATCAGAAGGACGCCGAAGGCTTCATCCGCCTCAACGCGCTCAGGCTGCGCACGCTGGCGGCGCGCAACCGCAAGGGCTGATATTCCAACAGGCCAAATGCTTAGACGAGTTAGGAACCCGGTGAATACGCCAGGTTTTATTTGGCGTACCTAATATAATCGAGGCCGCGCTCTCAGATCGTTTCCTGTTTGACCTTTTCGATGGTTTAATCTTACTTGTCTTGCGGATCGGAGGGCTTTGACAAGTGAAAAACAGAATTTTTCTTATGCTTGCGGCGGTGGCCGTCTTTACCGGATGTCAATCGACGCAACCCCCGTCGGGGCAAACATCCAAATTCCATACCTGCAAAAGTTTTGACGGCCCCTTCCAGATTCCCGCTTCCCAGCAATGCCCGTTGAGCGGCTACGCACAGGGTCCCCGAGTCCCGACAGTCATCGGGGGCAAGCCAAAGGCGGCTACCCCGGCCCCGCTGAACTCCAAATTCCGTACCTGCAAAAGTTTTAACGGCCCCTTCCAGATTCCCGTTTCCCAGCAATGCCCGTTGAGCGGCTACGCGCAGGATTCCGGAGTCCCGGTAGTCATCGAGGGCAAGCCAAAAGCGGCCACCCCGGCGCCATGACGCTCAAGTTTCGCACCTGCAACGGTGTTGACGGCACCTTCCAGGCTCCCGTTTCACAGAAATGCCCCTTGAGTGGCTACGCGCATTATTGAGAGTGATATGCCCAGGCGCCTGGCCACTCTTAGAACCGGTTTCCTGCCCGCGTTGGCTGTTCTCGCGAACTTGGCTGTCGCCAAAGCCAACGACTATGACCCCGCCTCGCTCGACCTCGCGTCGCTGATTGAATGCAGGGCCGACGTGCCGGCCTATAGCGGGTCGCCTTGTGGCTGAGCGGTGAGCCCGGCGCGGCGGAAAAACTTGGCTGGAAGGAAGTTCCCGCCGGCAGTCCCTTCCTCCGGCAATATCAGTTGCCTGTCCCGGTCCACGTCTTCGGGCGCGAGACGGCGTCCGTCGTCTTTGCCGCAACCGGGCCGATGGCGGTGTTTGACGGCGTTTCCGCACCGGACCTTGCCCGCGAGCTCGGCATCACACCCGAACTCGCGACACCGGACAAATTCCTTGGCGAGAAGGTGCTCGTTGAAAGCAGCGAGGAAGCCGACGGCATAACATTTTCCACGCGCATTGCGCTCAATGTCTCAACCGTTGATTCACATCCCGGCAAGGTGCTCGCCGGCTGCTCCTACGCGCTCGACGTGAAATAGAAAGCCCGGCGCGTGGCCGGGCTTTCTGCCGAAGAGCAATTCCAGGAAAAGTGTGAAACGGTTTCTGTCCGGAATTGCGTTAAAACAAAGCTCTAGAGTTTTCTGTCAGTCGGCATCGATCGCCGTGGCCATGCGGGCGATGGCCTGTTGATAGACGCTCGCCGAATTCCAGCCAGCAATTGCGCCGATATTCGCCTGCGCGCTGGCGCCCGGCCGCCAACCATGACCCTTGAGGAAGTTGGCGGTGGAAGCCAACGCAGTGCTCTTGTCGCGCAGATTTTTGTTGCCTACGCCATACGTCAACACATTTCCGGGCAGGAACTGCGTGTGGCCAATCTCGCCATGCGCGGCACCAACCGACGAGGCGCTCAGCGCTCCGCGATCAACCAGCTTCAGGGCTGCAATGGCATGCGGATAGAAGAACTCCGGACGGCGGCAATCATAGGCAAGCGTTAAAATGGCAGAGACCGTATTCTGGTTGCCCATGGCGGAACCGAAGCCCGTCTCCATACCCCAGATGGCGAGCAACACACCCGGCGACACGCCGTAGGTCCCTTCGATCTTGTCGAACAGCGCAGCATTGGCCTTCTTCAGCGCACGGCCCCTGGCAATGATCGCGGACGCGCCACGGCGCTTCATGAAAGCTTCCACCGAGCCGCTGAAAGCCTTATGGATGGCGCGGTCGACGGAGATCGTCTTTGTCGCGTAGGTTGCGCGAGCCAGAGCGGCCAGACCCTTCGAGCCGACACCGTCGGCCTTGGCCTCCGCGGCAAACTCCGGTTTCCACGCCTCGAAGCCGGCGCCGTTTTTGCCACAACTGGCCGCCGCCTGCGCGCCCGTCGCCAGCGCAAGCACCGCCACCACCGTGGCCACTACAAACATCTTCCCCTTGGCAAGAAATGCCATGCTGCTCTCCTGGTTGCCTGAATCACGTTCCCAATTGCGAATTTGCCAGCGAAACACCTGCTTGTCACTGTCCCGGCGCTGCGCCGATGCACTCAATACAGCAGGAACTTCAAATCCACCACACTGGCGGATGTCCGGGAATTTGCCTACGATCAAGTAATTATTGTGGCGGGGACAGAATAAGCATGGAAGACGTTGATGTCGTGATCATCGGTGCCGGTTCGGCCGGACTTTCAGCTGCCAAGACCCTGCGCGCCGCCGGTTTTTCCTTCAAATTGTTAGAAGCGATGAACCGCATCGGCGGCCGCGCCTGGACCAGCGACCAGCATTTCGGCGTGCCGTTCGACATCGGCTGCGCCTGGCTGCATGCCGCAGACCGCAACCCTTACTTTCCCGAGGCGAAAGCCGCCGCCTGGACACTTCATCGCCACGACATGAATGTCGATCATCTCTATTACCGTGAGCGAAAGGCAAGCGAAGCCGAAGAGGCCGCGATGAAGGTGGCCGACGCAAGGCTGTTCGAACTGGTGGCGGCACATCAGGTGAGGGAAGGCGACGATGATCGCCTTTCAGCGTTGCTCGCCAAGGGACACGCGCCGCGCGCCGCCGCAACCTTCGCCGGGCCGATGGATTTCGGCGCCGACGAGGACGAGATATCGATCCGCGACTTTCACGCCGCCGCCGATCTCGATCCGAACTATTTCACCAGGGAAGGCTTCGGTACGCTGGTTGCCCGCTTCGGTGCCGACGTGCCGGTGGAGCTGTCGACACCGGTGCGCAAGATCATCTGGGATGGGCCGGGCGTAGCCTGCGTCACCGATCGCGGCACCATCCGCGCCAAGGCTATCGTCGTCACCGCCTCGCCGGCAGTGCTCGCCTTCGAGGAGATTGCGTTCTCGCCTGCACTCCCCGATGCGCATTTCGCTGCCTTCTTCGACCTGCCGATGGGCATGCTGACCAAGCTGCCGGTCGAAATATCCGGTACAAGGCTCGGCCTGGAGCCGTTCGACGATTTGCTGATCGAGCGGCTGGCCAGGCACGACATCTACTTCCTCTGCTTTCCCTTCGACCTCGATCTGATGGTCGGTTTCGTCGGCGGCGATTTCGCCTGGGAGATGTCGGCGGCTGGCGAGGCGGCCGGCATCGACTTCGTCGTCGACCGGCTCTGCGGCATCTTCGGCGGCGACGTGCGAAAACATGTCGGACGCGCGATGATGACCAATTGGGGCGCAGAGCGGTTCGTGCGCGGCGCCTATGCGGCGGCGCGGCCCGGCCGTTCGCAAGCGCGCGCCACGCTGATGCAGCCGGTGGCGAAAAAGATCTTCTTCGCCGGCGAGCATTTGGCCGGTCCGCTGATGCAGACCTGCGGCGGCGCCAGGCTATCGGGCGAGGCAGTGGCCAAGGAGGTCGTCGCCCAGCTTGCGGCAAAATAGCATCGGCCGGCAGGAACGCGGGCAGCTGACAGGCGTTTGGCGTTCTCCTGCTCGCATCGTCCTCCGCATTTCGAATGATTTGAGACGCCAATGAAGCTTTTCGACTGCCCGCATTGTGGCCACCGTCTCTATTTCGAGAACGCGCAATGCCTGAACTGCGCCAGCCTCGTGCTCTACGATCCCGAGCATGCGCGCTTCGCGCTGTCCGGCGCCGATGCCTTTCACTGCACCAACGCCGACGAATCCGCCTGCAACTGGATGGCGGAGCCCGGCCACGCCTTCTGCCGCGCCTGTGCGCTGAACCAGTTGATCCCGGATCTGTCGGTCGACGGCAATCGCCGCCGCTGGATCCGTGTCGAGGCGGCAAAGAAGCGTGCCGTCTATTCGCTGCTCGCCTTCGGCCTGCCGGTCGCACCCAAGCAGAACCCTGGCGACGAGATCGGCCTTGCGTTCGATTTTCTTGCCGATCCGATCGGTGGCGGTCCCGGCGGCGAGCGCATCCTGACCGGCCATGACAACGGCCTGATCACGCTCAACGTCGCCGAGGCGGACTCGGCTGAGCGCGAGCGGCGGCGCGTCGAGATGGGCGAGAACTACCGCACGCTGCTCGGCCATTTCCGCCACGAGCTCGGCCATTACTATTGGGACCGCCTGATTCGCGACGATCCGCAGAAGCTTGCCGGTTTTCGCGCCTTGTTCGGCGACGAACGCGCCGACTACGAACAAGCGCTGAAAACCTATTATGCCGATGGCGCGCCGCCCGACTGGCAGCAGCGGCATATTTCGGCCTATGCGACGTCGCACCCATGGGAGGACTGGGCCGAGACATGGGCGCATCACATGCACATCACCGACACACTGGAGATGGTGCATGCCCTGAATTTCCCGCTCGGCCGGCTGGAGACCGTCGAAGCCAACGAGCTGCCGCGCGCCGACACCGGCGGCGAGCTGCAGCCGGCACCATCGGAACCCGCCGCCAGGCCAGAGCCTTTCGAAAGGATTCTCGACCGCTGGCTGGTGCTGTCGGAGGCGTCCAACTCGATCAACCGCTGCATGGGCCTGCCCGATCTCTATCCCTTCGTCATCTCGGACGTGGCGGCGCAAAAACTTGCTTTTGTTCACGGGCTTTTGACCGACCTGCCGAAAACTACTGGAACAAATCGTGAGCCGGCCGAAGCCTTTTAGCCGGAACGCATGCGGCTTTGCTTCGTTTTCGGTCCCGAGGGACTGTGAAACGGAGAGAAAACCATGAAACGCATATTGTTTCCGGTGGTGGCCGGAGCGCTCATAGCGATGTCGGGCTCTGCTTTGGCCGACACTGCGGTCTCGGCCATCACCGATCTCAATGTACGCGCCGGCCCCGGGCCGCAATATCCGGTCATCGGTGTGCTCGCCGCCGGCCAGTCGGCGACGCTCGACGGCTGCATCGCCAATAGCAAATGGTGCACCATCGCCGAGGCCAACGGCCAGGGCTGGGTCTATTCCGACTATGTGACGGCCGATTTCGGCGGCAGCCGTGTGGTCCTGACACAGCGTCCGGCCAGCGCCGACATTGCCGTCGTGACACCGCCTGCCGATAGCGCCGAATATTCCGACACCTATACCGGAGCGATCGTTGCCGGCGAGGCAATCGAGCCCATCCGGCGGCCACCGGCGGAAATCCGCACCTATGTCGAAACGAACCGGCTCGATCCGGTCTATCTCGAGGGTGAGGTGGTTACCGGCGCGACTTTGCCCGACACCGTCGAGCTGCGCGAGATACCCGATTATGATTATCGCTACGTCTATGTGAACGGCCAGCCGGCGCTGGTCGATCCGAGCAGCCGGCGTATCGTGTACGTCGTGCGCTGACGATACAAACAGGGCGGTCGCCCTGTAACGGCGGCCGCTCGCACTGCCGACATTGCCACAAGCCGGTATTGCCGCTGCAATACCGGTTTCCACATTGGGGCCGATGTCCTAGACCTTGCGAGCCGAAGCACCAGCCAGCGAGCCCGCGTGATCATCGACCCAACCGCCTTCCAACAGTTCCGGCACACCGCCAACAACAAAACCACCTTGCCGCGCCTTGTGCTTGGAACGGTGGTCGTCGTCCTGTTCTGGCTCGGAACCACTGCCGCCGTGCTGTTCGGCGGCACCTATGCCTTTGCCGTGTGGCAGGCGTCGTCAGGCACCGCGCCGCCAGGGGTGGTGCAGGATTTCATGGCCTCTCCCGCGGGCATCCTCGCGGCGCTGGCTTCATTTGCCGGAATCTGGCTCGGCCTTTGGGCTGCCATGCGCTGGATCCATCGCGAGAAGCTGACGGTCCTGATCGGCGTCAGCCGGCGCATTTCATGGTCGGGGTTCCTGAAAGGGTTGGCCGCGGTGCTGATCACCTCGCTGCTTTCCGAGATCCTGCTTTATGGTTTGCAGCCCGACATCGCGCGCGGCGCGATCGGCCTGTCCTCGTGGCTTTTGTTCCTGATCCCGATCGCCGCCCTGACCTTTCTGCAGACCTCGTCGGAGGAGATGCTGTTTCGCGGTTATCTGCTCAGGGGTCTGGCCAGCCGGTTCCAGAACCCATTCATCTGGGCGCTGCTGCCGGGATTGCTGTTCACCTCGCTACATTGGAGCCCAGGTTCGAGCCCCGCGATTAATGCCTGCGTGCTGGCCTCGATCGCCGCCTTTGCGCTGTTGCTGACGCTTCTGGTCTACGCAACCGGCAATCTCGGTGCCGGCTTTGGCGCCCATCTCGGCAACAATCTGACCGGCTTCCTGCTGATTTCGCATCAGCAAAGCTATAATTCTTTCGCCCTGTTCAACGCCAAGCCGCTCGAAGCCGCCGGTTGGACGACTTTAGATGCCGCCCTCATCGCTGCGATCGGCATCGTCAGCAGCCTGTTGACCGTTTTGCTGCTTTTGCATCCGCGCTCGCCGCTGAAGGTCGAGCCGGATATGGCCCGCGCCAGCAGCGTGCGCTGATGCGCCTTGCCTGGTCGTTCTGAGCATATCTGGCGCAAAGCTTGACCAAAGCTTGACTCTGCGGGTGATTTCCTGTCTACACGCCGCGAATTCCGCGACGAGTATTCCTCCGAGCAAACCGACCGGGACGCCGAAACCTCTTTGAGGTGAAGTGCTGTAAATCGATCCCGGAGGCCAACACCCGGCAGCGCTGTGCGCCCCCGGGTGCTTTTTGGCTTTGGGCTTTGCCCGGACCGGCTTTTGCTTGGACAGTTGGCGCGAACGCATTACCTCTCGGGCATCATCCGGGTGCCAGGGAAAAGGAAAAAGAATGTTTGAATCGCTACAGGAACGCACAAGAGGCGTGGAGGGCCATCGGCCCGACAGGGATCAAAATGAATCCAAGGCGCTGTCGCGCGGCGGGTTGACCAATGTTTGAGTCCCTACAAGAGCGCCTTGGCTCCATCCTGAACGGCCTCACCGGCCGCGGCGCCTTGTCGGAGGCTGATGTCTCGGCGGCGCTGCGCGAGGTTCGCCGTGCGTTGCTCGAGGCCGACGTGGCGCTGGAAGTGGTGCGTTCGTTCACCGACAAGGTGCGCGAGAAGGCCGTCGGCGCCGCCGTGGTCAAGTCGATCAAGCCCGGCCAGATGGTCGTCAAGATCGTCCATGACGAGCTGGTCGAGATGCTCGGCGCCGAGGGCGTCGCCATCGACCTCAATGCACCGGCTCCGGTCGTCATCATGATGGTCGGCTTGCAGGGTTCCGGCAAAACGACGACCTCGGCCAAGATCGCCAGGCGCCTCACCGACCGTCAAAACAAGAAGGTCTTGATGGCCTCGCTCGACACGCGGCGTCCCGCCGCGCAAGAGCAGCTCCGCCAGCTCGGCGAGCAGGTCAAGGTCGCCACATTGCCGATCGTCGCCGGCCAGACGCCGGTCGATATCGCCCGCCGCGCCGTGCAGGCTGCCAAGCTCGGCGGCCATGACATCGTCATCCTCGACACTGCCGGCCGCACCCATATCGACGAGCCGTTGATGGTCGAGATGGCCGACATCAAGAAGATGTCGTCGCCGCACGAGATCCTGCTGGTCGCCGATTCGCTGACCGGCCAGGACGCCGTCAATCTGGCAAAAAGCTTCGACGAGCGCGTCGGCATCACCGGCCTCGTGCTGACCCGCATGGACGGCGACGGGCGCGGTGGTGCGGCGCTCTCGATGCGTGCCGTCACCGGCAAGCCGATCAAGCTGATCGGCACCGGCGAAAAAATGGACGCGCTGGAGGAATTCCACCCCAAGCGCATCGCCGACCGCATTCTCGGCATGGGCGACATCGTCAGCCTCGTCGAAAAAGCAGCCGAGAACATCGACGCCGAACAGGCGGCGGCGATGGCCAGGAAGATGCAGTCGGGCAAGTTCGACCTGAACGACCTCGCCGGCCAGCTTCAGCAAATGTCGAAAATGGGCGGCATGGGCGGCATCATGGGCATGATGCCCGGTATGGGCAAGATGAAGGACCAGATGGCCGCCGCCGGTCTCGACGACAAGATGTTCGGCCGCCAGCTCGCCATCATCTCGTCGATGACCAAGGCCGAGCGCGCCAACCCCGATATTCTGAAGCACTCGCGCAAGAAGCGCATCGCCGCCGGCTCGGGTACCGACGCGGCCGAAATCAACAAGCTGTTGAAGATGCATCGCGGCATGGCCGACATGATGAAGGCGATGGGCGGCAAGGGCAAAGGCGGCGGCCTGATGCGCGGCATGATGGGCGGCCTCGCTTCCAAGATGGGGCTTGGCGGCATGATGCCTGGCGGCGCAGGCGGCATGATGGGCGGCGGCATGCCGGACCTCTCCAAGATGGACCCCAGGCAGCTCGAAGCCTTGCAGAAGCAGGCGCAGGCGGCCGGGCTCGGCGGCATGAAGGGCCTGCCCGGTGGTCTTCCCGCCGGCGGTGGCCTGCCTGGGCTGCCCGGTGGCATGAAACTTCCCGGCCTGCCGGGCGGTGGCGGGCTGCCTGGCCTCGGCAAGAAGAAGTGAGGGCGCCATGAACGAAGAGAAGGACATGGCGGACGCGCGTGCGGCGCTGGCCAATTATCGCGCCTCGATCGACAATATCGACGCGGCGCTGATCCACATGCTGGCCGAGCGCTTCCGCTGCACCAAGGCGGTCGGCGTGCTGAAGGCGGAACATGGCCTGCCGCCTGCCGACCCGGCGCGCGAGCAGGAGCAGATCGCCCGTCTTCGCCAACTGGCCAAGGACGCCTATCTCGACCCGGATTTCGCGGAGAAATTCCTGAACTTCGTCGTCCGCGAAGTGATCCGCCATCACGAGCAGATCGCCGCATCCAACGGCGTGACGAAAACCGGCTGAGGACCAGCCACCAACCGATCAACCAAATCAGAGCTTTTAGGAGAAAAGAAATGCCACTGAAAATCCGATTGGCCCGTGCGGGCTCGAAGAAGCGTCCCTATTACCATGTCGTCGTCGCCGACGCGCGTTCGCCGCGCGACGGTCGTTTCATCGAGTCGCTCGGCTCGTGGAATCCGCTGCTGCCCAAGGACGGCGAACGCGTCAAGGTCGACGCCGAGCGCGTCAAGCATTGGCTGTCGCATGGCGCCCAGCCGACCGACCGCGTGCTGCGCTTCCTCGATGAAGCCGGCATCGCCAAGCGCGAAGCCCGCTCCAACCCGAAGAAGGCCGAGCCCGGCAAGAAGGCGCAGGAGCGCGCAGCCTTGCTGAAGAAGGCTCAGGAAGATGCCGCCGCGGCCGTTGCCGCCGCTGCAGCCGCGCCGGCCGAGGGGGAAGCCGCCAGCGCCGAATAAATCATCTCCACAACCACGAAACGGCGGGCCTTGCCCGCCGTTTCGCTATTGCATCCATATGATGCGGCCCGATCAATAGCCTTCCGGGCAGCTCGCAACGTAGACACGACCGTTGCGATCGCGATAGCGGCATTGGCCGCTTTCGCTGGCACGGCCAATCAGCGCACCGGCCAAGGCGCCGGCCGCACCGCCGATCACCGCGCCCTGGGTCGGGTTGCCGGCCACCGCAGCGCCGACCGCCGCACCGCCCAGGCCACCAACTGCCGCGCCTTGCTCAGTACGGGAGCAGGCGCCGAGCGGCACCAGCAAGGCCATCAAAATCATCACCTTTTTCATTGTCGTTCCTCTCCAACAGGGTGCCGTCCTCGCCGCTGCACCCCCTAACTCGCAACCAGGCGATTTGATCCAAAGAAGAAGATCGGCTGCCGCCCGGCGGCGCTCAATTTGATCCAAAGAGTAGAAAGGCGGACCGCGGCCGCTCTGGCGGCGTGGCCGCCATCGAACGGCTTCGAAGCCGCTGCTATTGGCTGAACGGGAATAACGCGCGCACCCTTGGATCGCGCAGATACAGGCCGCCCCAGAGGATGGCGCCGAGATAGACGCCGAACAGTATGTGCGAGAACAAAGGGCTGCCGATACGCACATGCGTGGCGATGGCGCCGCCGAGATAGGCGGTGAGCAGGATGGCGCCGAGCACCGAGGTGCGCGGCAGCGCGTAAAGCGCTGTCGAGACCAATCCAATGATGCCGAGCATGCGCGAGATATTGGCATCGGCCGGCCAGCCGAGCTGCACCATGGTTTGGGTGACGATTTCGAGCGGCGGTAGCTTGATGACGCCGTCGAAGATCATGAACAGCACGATGACGGCGCTGAGCACGCGGCCGGCCCACAGGGCACGCGATGAGACGGGTGCTGCCTGAGACATGGTCATTGATGTTCCCTCCGGTCGTTGTGAGCACTGGCTCCTTCGCCAGCTCGAACCAAGGACGCGGCCCATGACGGCGACCCGACATGCCTCCAGTTCTTTTTCACTCCGGGGGCGAACCTTGGGTGTGTACGTTCAGTCAGCAACGAACCTGGCCAAGTCCACCTTGCGGGGTGAGGTGGAGGGCGTTATTGAAAATCCGTAGGAGTGTCTTCCGAGCGCTCGACGGCAGCAGCCGCCTAATCGCACAACGAAAGCAACCGATGGCCGGAGAGACCGACCTGAAAAAGTTGCTGGCGGCAATGACGCCGGAATTACTTGCCGGCGTTCATGTCTTCACCACGTTGCCACCCGATGCGCCCGTTCCCGACAGGCTCCACCCGGTGATGCTGTTTCGCGAGCGCGAGGGCATGACGCTGATCGTGCTTGAAGACCATGCCAAGGCCGCTGGACTGAAAACCGTGTTCCGCTGCCGGATGCTGACGCTGAACATCCATTCGTCGCTGGAAGCGGTCGGCTTCCTCGCCGCCATCACCGCGCGACTGGCCACCGCCGGCATCGGCGTCAATCCGGTCTCGGCCTTCTACCACGATCACCTGTTCGTGCCCGCCGACCGGGCGGAGGAGGCGCTGGAGTTGCTGAGGAACCTCACCGCCGACAGCCGATCAGCATGATGTCAACGCCTGCATTGGCGCAGGCGTCGCCACCAAAGCAGACTAGGTGGATACAGAGGGAGCAATTAGAAAGTCCGGCCGGACCGTTTGCGAGGCGATCTGGCCAGCCAATTTATGTTCGCATCTGGCGCATTTTAATATTCGATCTTCAAATCGAGCTTGACCGCCTCTGTCCGCACCCCTGCAAGCTGGGCCACGCGGTCTCTTGCCCATGCCATCACTTCAGCGATGGTTGACAGACCGGGCGCGACCGCCTCAGGGGAGTGCTCCGGCTCTTCGCTATCCGCCTCTTCTTGAGGATTGGCGGCTAGTAGCTCGGGAATGGAGTAGATCGCTACACTCTTGTAGTGGTCAAGAATGCCGGTCCCGACGCTGGCGGCCAGACCGCGATTGTCTCGGTCGAGCCCAACCCACATGCCAAAATTGTCTTTGATCATCTGGCCTTCCTTTGAGCGGGCGGCGTAGTGGGCATTGAACCGCCTGCGCACGTCCTCGGCGGGGAAAATATAGACCTCGACATTTTCCGGGTCGTCCTTCGAGTCCACCGTTGCAACGATGACCGTCTCGACATCATCGAGGGTCTTCCACTTGGTGCCTCCCTCCAAGGGAGGGAAAGCGATGTAACGGTCGCGTGTGGTGCGGATAGACGCCGTCGTCGTCTTGCCGTCCTTGGTGATGTTCCAAATGTTTGACAGGCCCCGTCCCGGTACCCGAGTCAGGGAGTAGCCCTGCGCCTCCGCTGCCCTCTTCGCCGCTTCCACCAGCAAACGCCACTTAACCGTTTCAGAAAATCCGCTCAACAAATTAGCCATTGTAGTCGTCTCCGTTTACGGCGTGCTCGTTATGGGCCGCTCGATTGGGCTGTATATATGGTATGCCAAATTGTTTGTCAACGGTTTGCCATACGGTTTGAATTGATGCCGCTGCCAAATAGCTGACTTGGGCAATTGGCCCAAAGACAATTCAAACGGTTCAGCCTCAGTCTATGAGCCATGTCAAGCAGGGCGACAGGCCAGTCTGGGGCGGTTATCTGCCAAAGTGCACAGCTTAAGGATTTCAGGCCTGCGAGCGGAGAACCTGACGAGGGGTCGGAGGAGGCGCTGGAGTTGCTATTGGACCTGGCGGAGGAGAACCGGCTGTGACGCCGGCGCCTTGCTGCCTATTTGAGACGCCGGTGCTGCCCCTCATCCGCCTGCCGGCACCTTCTCCCCGTGAACGGGGAGAAGGGAGCTAACGGCCGAAGGCCGAGCCCGCGACTGCGGGCCGCCGGTTATCCGGCGCCCCCGCGGGGGCCAGCCGCGTAGCGGCGATACGGCCCGTGAGCGAAACTATGCCGCCTTCTTCTTCGGCTGGATCAGCCCGCGCTCGACCAGCAGCTCCGCGATCTGAACCGCATTCAGTGCCGCGCCCTTGCGCAGATTGTCGGAGACGATCCACATCGACAGGCCGTTGTCGATGGTCGAATCCTCGCGGATGCGCGAGATGAAGGTGGCGTCCTCGCCTGCCGATTCCAGCGGCGTGATGTAGCCGCCGTCCTCGCGCTTGTCGATGACCTGACAGCCCGGCGCCTCGCGCAGGATCTCGCGCGCCTCATCGGCGGTGATCGGCTTTTCGAACTCGATGTTGACCGCTTCTGAATGGCCGATGAACACCGGCACGCGCACGCAGGTCGCCGTCAGCTTGATCTTGGGGTCGAGCATTTTCTTGGTCTCGGCCACCATCTTCCACTCTTCCTTGGTGAAGCCGTCGTCGAGGAAGACGTCGATATGCGGGATGACGTTGAAGGCGATACGCTTGGTGAACTTCTTGACGTCGACCTGGTCGGCCACGAACACCGCGCGCGTCTGCGTGAACAATTCGTCCATGCCTTCCTTGCCGGCGCCGGAGACCGACTGGTAGGTGGCGACGACGACGCGCTTGATGGTGGCGGCGTCATGCAGCGGCTTCAGCGCCACGACCAGCTGCGCCGTCGAGCAGTTCGGGTTGGCAATGATGTTCTTGCGCGTGAACAGCGAAATCGCATCCGGGTTCACTTCCGGAACGATCAGCGGCACGTCCTGGTCGTAACGGAAGGCCGACGAATTATCGATGACGACGCAGCCCTGCTTGCCGATCTTCGGCGACCATTCCTTGGAGACGTTGCCGCCGGCCGACATGATGCAGATGTCGGTGTCGGAAAAATCATATTGGTCGAGCGCCCTGACCTTCAGCGTGCGGTCACCGAACGACACTTCCGTGCCCTGGCTGCGCCGCGAGGCCAACGCCACCACCTCGCTCACCGGAAAGCCGCGCTCTTCCAGTATGTTGAGCATTTCCCGGCCCACATTGCCCGTGGCGCCGACGATCGCAACCTTGAAACTCATCGAAATCTCCTGTCCCTCTCCGCTCGGTTTCTGGAGAAAACCCGCCGGCCGATGCGGGTTTCAACCCCCGGGCCGGACCCGGGAGAGGGTGGTTAGGCCAAGGGAATCAGACCGTTTTGGTGGTCGTTTTGCCGGTTTTTTTGAACGTGATTTTACTGGAACGGAAAGACGCGCCGAAGCGTCCGGCCCAATGGTTCGCATTGGGGCCGGGGATGTCGAATGCAAGGGGCGCCATCAGAAGGCCGCGCATCGAAAACTATCCCGTTCGGTGCCGGCTTTTACGCGGTTTGCGTCCAGAGTCAATCGCAACCAGGCCGACCCGCCCGCCCTGTACAATGACGGCGGCACCAAGTACGAACGAGCATCGTCTGGCTCGTGGCGCCCGTCCGTGGCGCTTGCCGACATTTGACCCGTCGCCGGGTATTCAGAATCCGAATTTCGAAAGAGCAAGATGTCCAATTTCGAAGCTATTGTTCCCGCGCTGGCAAAGGCGCTGGAAAAACGCGGCTATGTCGAGCTGACGCCGGTGCAGAAGGCGGTTCTCGAGCTTGGCCAGGCCGATGCGCTGGTTTCGGCCCAGACCGGCTCCGGCAAGACCGTCGCCTTCGGTCTGGCTTTGGCGCCGACGCTGCTCGATGGCGCGGAGCGCTTTTCCCATGCCGCGGCACCTTTGGCGCTGGTCGTGGCGCCGACGCGGGAACTGGCCTTGCAGGTGACGCGCGAGCTGGAATGGCTCTATGAGCTGACCGGGGCAGCGATAGCGTCCTGCGTCGGCGGCATGGACATGCGCACCGAACGGCGCGCGCTGGAGCGTGGCGCCCATATCGTCGTCGGCACGCCCGGCCGCCTGCGCGACCACATCACCCGCAACTCGCTCGACATGTCTGAGCTCAAGGCAGTCGTACTCGACGAGGCCGATGAGATGCTCGATCTCGGCTTTCGCGAGGATCTGGAATTCATCCTCGATGCTGCCCCTGCCGAGCGCCGCACGCTTATGTTTTCCGCCACTGTGCCACGCTCTATCGCCACTCTGGCCAAGGGCTACCAGCGCGATGCCGTGCGCATCTCGGCCTCCGGCGAGGAAAAGCAGCATCTCGACATCGAATACCGGGCGCTGAGCGTCGCCCAGGCGGACCGCGAAAACGCCATCATCAACGTGCTGCGCTTTTACGAGGCCAAGAACGCGCTGGTGTTCTGCAACACGCGCGCCGCCGTCAACCATTTGACGGCGCGCTTCAACAACCGCAACTTTTCCGTCGTGGCGCTGTCCGGCGAGCTTAGCCAGAACGAGCGCAGCCACGCGCTGCAGGCGATGCGCGACGGCCGCGCCAAGGTCTGCATCGCCACCGACGTGGCGGCACGCGGCATCGACCTGCCCAATCTCGAGTTGGTGATCCATGCCGACCTGCCGACCAACCCGGAGACGCTCCTGCACCGAAGCGGGCGGACGGGACGGGCGGGCCGCAAGGGCGTCAGCGCGCTGATCGTGCCCAATAATGCCCGCAAGCGCACCGAGCGGCTGCTGCAAAGTGCCGGCCTTGCGGCGACCTGGGCGAGCCCGCCCTCCGCCGACGACGTGATACGGCGCGATGACGAGCGCATTCTCGCCGACCCGGTCTTCAGCGAGCCTATGAAGGATGAGGAGCGCGGCTTCGTCGAGGCGCTTCTCGATCAGCACGGGCCCGAACAGGTCGCCGCCGCCTTCGTACGGACGTGCCGCTCCAGCCGCTCGGCGCCGGAGGACCTTCTCGACGTGGCACCGTTCACGCCGTCGGGCGAAAAATTTGCGCGCCGGGAAGAGGCACCGAGCCGCCGCGACGATTTCGGCGACAGCGTCTGGTTTTCGCTGTCGGTTGGACGCCGGCAGAATGCCGAGCCGCGCTGGCTGATACCGATGCTGTGCCGGACAGGCGGCATCTCCAAGCGCGAGATCGGCGCCATCAAGATGCAGCCGGAAGAAACCTTCGTGCAGATCGCAGCGGACTGGGCCGAGCGTTTTCTGGCGGCGATCGGTCCCGACCGCAAGCTGCAGGGCAACATCGCGGTCAAGCGGTTGGACGGCACGCCCGATCTGTCGCGGGCCGGCTATCAGGAGCCACGGCCCGACAAGAAGCCGCACCGCGGCAAGCGGACATTCGATCAAAACGCGCCCAAATTCGAGAAGCGCGCACCGGCTGACAAGCGCCCGGCATTCGAGGCAAAGCCCTGGGCCGGCAAGCCGGCCAAGGCGAAGTTCGAAGGCGGACCGGCGAAACACAAGAAATCGAAGAAACGGCCGGGGTAAATAGCCGGCCCTTCCATTTCGTGCACGCCCCTTGCGGTCTGCCGGAACTTTGCCCAGTCTGGCAGCGGGCAAGGGAGCAGCACATGCGCGGCGAAGTGCTTCACTATGATGAAGACGAGGGCTTCGGTTTCATCACCGGAGCCGACGGCAACCGCTACACTTTGGCGCGCGAAGATTTGCGCCGCGAAGCATCGGTTGCCGGAGGCACGACCGTCGAATTCCAGCCGGCTGGCGGACGGGCACGCGATGTTTTTTTGATCCGCGCCCAACCTGCCGGCGCGCCCGCCGAAGCCCCCACTGCAACCGCCGCGCCATCTCAGGCCGGAAATGCGCCCGGGGTACGTCAGCCGCAACATTTCGGCCGGTCCGCTGAAAACCATACCGCCGAATCCACCGGCCTGTGGAGCTACTTCTTGCTGGGCCTGACCGAAAATTATTTCAACTTCGCCGGCCGTGCACGCCGCAAGGAATATTGGGGTTATTGTTTGTTCTGGACGATTGCGCTGATCGTGGTCATAGGGCTCGGCGTCTTCATCGACGACGCCATGGGCAATCTCGACAACAGTGAATTGCCGGCAGTGACGGTCGGCCTCTGCGGCCTCTTCCTGCTGGCGACAGCCCTGCCGTGGTTCGGGCTCAACGTGCGTCGCCTGCACGATATCGGCCTGACCGGCTGGCTCTTCCTGCTTTTCCTGATCCCGACCTTCGGCGGCCTGATCATCCTGATCTTTGCGCTGATCCCGACCCAGTCGCGCGAAAACCAATGGGGTTCGGTGCCGGCGGGTGTCGGGGTTTAACTTTAACGCGCATCTTGCAATTGTATGCAACTTTAAATAGCATAGCTGCGACGCAATCCAGGGGCAGGCAATGCGCGGCGCAGTGTTTCACTACGACGAGGATCAGGACTACGGCTACATCAACGGAGCGGACGGCAAGCGCTATATCTTCGCGCGTGAGGATGTGAGCCAGGGAGTGTCGCTTGCTAGGGGCGCGCTTGTCGAGTTCCGAGCGGACGACAGGACGGCGCACGATATCGTCGCCATAACGGCAGCAGCGAGCGATACCTCGCCGTCACGCGCGGCACAACCGCAACGGCCTGGCCGTGCCGCCGAAAATCAGCCGGCCCGATCCATGGGCTTATGGGCCTATTTCCGGCGCGCGCTAGTCTACGACTATCGCAATTTCACCGGCCGCGCTCGCCGCAAGGAGTTCTGGGGGTTCTATATCTGCTCGATCGTCGTGCTCGTCGCGCTGTCCGGATTCGGCATTCTCCTCAACCTGGCGATAGGCGGTTTCGGTGACGGCCCAAGGACGTCGATCGGCTACCTTCCTGCTTTGTTTTTCGTACTGGCAATGATGCTGCCGTTAATCGCGCTTATCGTGCGCCGTCTGCACGACATTGGGCTAACCGGATGGCTTGCCTTGCTTTGCTTCACTCCGGCTGGCGTGACCTTTCTCATCCTCGGATTGGTTCCGTCTCAATTTGGCGAAAATCGCTGGGGCGCGATGCCGGCCGGCGTCACGGCTTAGCGACCGCCTTCAGCGCCTCGCTCGAAAGCCTGAGGAAGACTTTCTGGCCGTGGCGCTCCGCGCCGAGCCCGTCGTAGAAGCGCAGCGCACCCTCGTTCCAGTCCTCGGTGGTCAGGTCGATGCGGCCGATGCCCGCGCGGAGGCAATGGCCGGCGAGGAATACCATCAGCGCTCGACCGACACCGCCATCGCGGGCGGTATCGCGCACGAACAGGTCCTTGAGGAACAGCAGCCGCTCGAGATCGATGCCGGGATGCGCGATCGCAACCGAGGCCAGCCCGCAAACTTCGCCATCGACGAAGGCGAGCGCAAAATGCGGATAGGCCGGGCTTTCGTCGCCAAGCCATTTCTGCGCCGCCGACAAAGTCTGGCTGGCGTCGAGTGGCGGCTGCCGGTAATGCACCGCCATTTCGCAAAGCATGGTGGCGAGTGCCGCGGCATCCCCGGTCGTCGCCCAGCGGACGTCGACCGACATGGGATCAGCCCAGGAACTTGGCGATGATCGCGTCGCCCATCTCAGCGGTGCCGACCTCGGTCATCCCCGGTGAATGAATATCCCTGGTGCGCAAGCCCTGATCGAGAATGGCGGCGATCGCGCCTTCCAGCCGGTCGGCCTGTTCAACCATGCCGAAGGAATAGCGCATGCACATGGCGAAGGAGGCGATCATGGCGATCGGATTGGCGATGCCCTTGCCGGCGATGTCGGGCGCCGAGCCGTGCACCGGCTCGTAGAGCGCCTTGCGCTTTTTTGTCTTCGCATCCGGCGCGCCGAGCGAGGCCGACGGCAGCATGCCGATCGAGCCGGTCAGCATGGCGGCGATGTCGGACAGCATGTCGCCGAACAGATTGTCGGTGACGATGACGTCGAACTGCTTCGGCCAGCGCACCAACTGCATGCCGCCGGCATCGGCCAACATGTGATCGAGCTTGACGTCGGCATACCTGGCCTTGTGCGTCTGGGTGACGACCTCGTTCCACAGCACGCCTGATTTCATCACATTGCGCTTTTCCATCGAGGTGACGTGGTTCTTGCGCGTGCGTGCCAATTCGAAGGCAACACCCGAAATGCGCTCGATCTCGAACGTATCGTAGACTTGGGTGTCGATGCCGCGCTTCTGGCCGTTGCCGAGATCGATGATCTGCTTCGGCTCGCCGAAATAGACGCCGCCGGTGAGCTCGCGCACGATGAGGATATCGAGCCCCTCGACCACCTCCTGCTTGAGCGAGGAGGACGCCGCCAGCGCCGGATAGCAAATGGCGGGTCGAAGATTGGCGAACAGTTCCATGTCCTTGCGCAGCCGCAGCAGACCCGCCTCCGGGCGCACCTCGTAAGGCACCGCATCCCATTTCGGTCCGCCGACGGCGCCGAACAGCACCGCGTCCGCCGCCATTGCCTTGGCCATGTCGGCATCGGAAATCGCCGCGCCATGTGCGTCGTAAGCGCAACCGCCGACAAGGCCCTCATCGGTGACGAAATCGCTGCCGAGCTTGTCGTTCATGGCGGCGATCAGCTTCTTCACCTCGGCCATCGCCTCGGGGCCGATGCCGTCGCCGGCAAGCAGGAGAAGATTTTTCGAAGCCATGAGAACCGTCCTGATTGTGTCGTGAGCCGCGGCCTTGCTAAACGCCAAGCGGCCGGCGCGCAAGCCTGCGGTTCAGAGCATCGGACCCAAAAGTGGAAACCGGTTTTGGGAGAATCCGATGCTCAAGCCAAAACGCCTACAGATGCGAGAGGATATTGACCAGCCTGCCGAACGGGTCGCGTACGAAGAAGCGCCGCACGCCCCAGGGTTCGTCCGCCGGACCGTATTCGATGGCAAAGCCGGCCGTCCTCATGCTTTCAAGCGCGGCATCGACGTCGTCGACCTCGATCGACAGGTCAGGCACCGGCGTTCCTGATCCCCCTTCGGCCATGAAACTGACCTGCACGGACATCGTCTCTTGCGAGCCATAGGTAGCGATCCAGCCCATATCCATCTTGAGATGGAGACCGAGCACATCCTGATAGAAGGGTTTTGCCGCCGCGATGTCCTGCGTGTCTATGTTTGCAACGATGCGTCTGACCTTCACCATGGGCCGATCCTCGTTCTAACCGTGTCGTTGTCGCAACCGTGACAGGCATCAGGCTGTGCGCCGCAGCGCCGTCACCTCGATCTCGATCTTCATTTCCGGCTTGTTGAGCTGGCACACGATCATCGTTGCTGCCGGCCTGATCTCGCCAAATGCCTCGCCGAGGATCGGGAACACCACGTCCACGAAAGCCGCATCGGTGATATAGTGATGTGCCTGCACCACGTCAGCCATTTCGAAGCCGCCATCTCGCAACGCCTTGGTGATCGTCGCCAGGCAATTGCGCGTTTGTGCCTCGACGGTCTCCGGCATCGACATGGTCGCATAATCGTAGCCGGTCGTTCCGGACACGAAACACCAGTCGCCCTGCACCACGGCGCGCGAATAGCCGGCGGTCTTCTCGAAGGGCGAACCGGTGGAGATCAGTTTTCGCATGGTGTCCTCCTTTTTTCAGCGTAGGCCGTTTGGTGAAAGCGGCGGTGACGGCCGATCTCCCCCCAAGTGGGGGAGATGTCCGGCAGGACAGAGGGGGCGGGAAGGATCGCGGCAGAACGATTTCTAATTCGGTGACCCCAGCGCCTTGTCCAGCGCTTCCTTGATCTCGGCCGGCCAGCTATTCACCGCCGGCCACGCGTCCGGCTCGGGCTTGTCGCCGCGCCGGGCGAAATAGAGCTTGTGGTCGACGGGGTCGACCGCCATGAAGCCGTCATTGCCGCCGCAATCATGCGGCACGCAGCCGCTGGCAAAAAAGGCGCCCGACGCGGTTTTCTCGGTGCCGCCGCCGACCAGCAGGCTGGTCGCCATGTCGGGCATGTCCTTGCCGAGCAGCGTCTCGGCTTCCTTGTAGACCGCTTCATTGTGGAAGGCGTCGATGATGTTGTCGTATTTCGACGGATCGACGTCTTTCCAGTCGGTGCCCGGCTCCGGCATGTAGGTCAGATTGCCGGACGTCGTCAGTCCGTCCGTCGGCGACCATTGCAGCGCCGGCTTGGAATCGCCCGGCAGCAGATAGGGCACGAAATAGATCGCGCTGTCGGAGATCGCAGCCGGCGGTGCGCCGCATTCGTCCTGCTCGACCGTGGTCGTCTGGATCGCGCCGCCTTCCGGCTTCCACACGATCACCTTGGCCGGGCCGCATTGATTGCCGCCGTCGCCGACATCGACCAGCGCCACCTTGACGCCGCCGACCTCGACGATCTTGTCGAAGAAGACGTCGTAATTGCGCGCCAGTTCCTTGCCGTCGAAGGCGAGCACCCGTTCCCCGTACTCTTCCTCCTGGGTGATGGTCAGCTGGCCGCCCTCGAACGGGATCGGCGCCTGCTTGTCATCGTCGGCGGCGGCTGTGTCGCTGGCGCCTTGATCTGTCGCTGGCGCTTCCGTGGCGGGCGTCTGCGTCTGGGCATAGACGCTCGCCGGGGGCAGCAGCATCAGCGGCAGTCCGCAGGCAGCGGCAACAAGCAAGCGTGTCATCACATCCCTCCCGGACACTTGGCGTAGAGGCCGACCGTCGGCGCGGCTTTAGAGCCTATGCCCAGGGCCGCAGCTCGGCGTTCTTCTTCTCGAACGAAGCGATGGCGCCGGCCTTCTCCATGGTCAGGCCGATATCGTCGAGGCCGTTCAAGAGGCAGTGGCGCTTGAATTCGTCGAGGTCGAACTTGACCACGCCGCCGTCCGGCCCGCGGATTTCCTTGGCTTCGAGATCGACCGACAGCGTCGCGTTGGAACCACGCGAGGCATCGTCCATCAGCTTCTCCAGGTCTTCCGGGCTGACGGTGATCGGCAGGATGCCGTTCTTGAAGCAGTTGTTGTAGAAAATGTCGGCGAACGAGGTCGAGATGACGCAGCGGATGCCGAAATCGAGCAGCGCCCACGGCGCATGTTCCCGGCTCGAGCCGCAGCCGAAATTGTCGCCGGCGACCAGGATCTGCGCCTTGCGGTAGGCCGGCTTGTTGAGCACGAAGTCCGGATTTTCAGAACCGTCGTCCTTGTAGCGCATTTCGGCAAACAAGCCGGTGCCGAGCCCGGTGCGCTTGATCGTCTTGAGATAATCCTTGGGGATGATCATGTCGGTGTCGACATTGACGATCGGCATCGGCGCGGCGACGCCGGTGAGCTTGGTGAATTTTTCCATGGTTCTTGCCCGTCTTCTTCTCGTTGCGGGGAATTGCTGGCGCCCGGTTTACACAAAGCCGCGGGCAAATAAAAGGCGGCTGTTTTTGGACTTCCGTCGTCGATCGAAACACAAGATCGGTACAAAACAGCTTCAAAATCACCGGCCCATGGTGCACTTTTATCGACATGACAACGCGATCCAAGGTCCTCTACGCCAGCGAACCGGGCCTCGGCACCGCCGAGTTCCGCCGCGTGTTGGTGGAATCCGGCCTCGGCGCCAACCGCCCCGTCGATGACGACACCCGATTAAAGGCGATGTTGTCAGCGGCCAATTTGGTGCTCACCGCGCGTCTCGACACAGAAGGCAAGCCGCTGGTCGGCGTTGCCCGCGGTGTCACCGATTTCTCGTGGGTCTGTTACGTTTCCGAGCTCGCCGTTTGCAAAGCGGCGCAAGGGCTCGGCATCGGCAAGGGCCTTCTCGATGAAGCGCGGCGACAACTCGGGCCGTCCGTCGCCATCAGCCTGATCTCCATGCCCGACGCGGTCGGCTTCTACGAACGGATCGGCATGGAGCGCGTGTCCGACGCGTTCTGGTTCGGCCGCAAGCGCTGAAATCCACTTCCAGCGACCTCAACCTGCGCATCCTCGGCCAAGGTTCTGCCTCTTGACATGCAACCAAATGGTTGCATATTAGAGTCATGAGCATGGATGATGTCTTTCGCGCCTTGGCCGACCCGACACGCCGGCGATTGCTGGACAGCCTTCATGCCAGGAACGGGCAGACGCTGAACGCGCTGTGCGGTGAGATGGACATGACGCGCCAGGCGGTGACCAAGCATCTGGCGATTTTGGAAGAAGCAAACCTCGTCACCACCATCCGCAAGGGACGCGAGAAGCAACACTATCTGAATCCCGTTCCCATCAACGAGATCGCCGAACGCTGGATCGGCAAATTCGAGCGGGGGCGACTGGGCGCCCTCAGCGATTTGAAGAAACGTCTCGAAAGGGAAGACTGATGAGCAACATTTTCGTTTATGTCACCTACATCCGCACCTCGCCCGAAAAACTCTGGCAAGCACTGACCGAACCGGAGTTCCAGCGGCAATATTTCCTCGGCGCCCAGATGCTGAGCGATTGGAAACAAGGTTCGGCGTGGAAGATGGTTTACACCGACGGCCGCGTCACCGACAGCGGCGAGGTCCTCGAGATCGATCCACCCAAGCGCATCGTGCTCAAATGGCGCAACGAATTCATGCCCGAGGTCAAGGCGGACGGCTACACACGCTGCACCTTCGCCATCGAGCAGGAGGGCGAGATGATGAAGCTCGCCATCACACACGAAGCCGATGGGCCGCATAAGCTGCTCGGCCATGTGGCGAACGGCTGGCCGCTCATCCTGTCCAGCCTGAAGAGCCTGCTCGAAACCGGCAAAGGGCTGTCGCGCCCGGCGTCGAAGGCTTGAGGTCGTTTCGATAGCGAAACGTTTCTGGAGGACAGGTGATGCACGGTTCCGCGGTGCACAGCATGACCAATGGCGAGACCGTCATGGCGAGCGCCGATGTTTGCGCGCCGCCCGAGCGGATCTTTGACGCGCTCGTTACACGCGAGGTCGAGCGCTGGTGGGGGTCCGCCAAGACCTACCGGATGACCGGATGGACGGCCGACCTCCACGTTGGCGGCCGCTGGAGCGTCACCGTCGAGACGGCGGCTGGCAGACACCTGCCCGCCAGCGGTGAATTCCTGGAGATCGAGGGGCCGCGCCGGATCGTGCAGACGCGCAGATACGACTGGGACCATCCGACGCTTGGCCGCCGCGAAACCAAAGTCGCCTGGCTGCTGGAGCCGATCGCCGGCGGCACGCGCGTCACCATCTGTCATGGCGGCTTTGCCGGCCTCGCTGACGCCGCAACCGAGCATGCGGAAGGCTGGGGTAGGGTTCTGAGCTGGCTTCAGGCGTATCTTGGTGCAGGCGGCTTGGTGGCGGCTTAGCCCAACGGCCCTTCGCACAAGCGTTAAATTACATTCAATTCCCGAAACGGCCGCCCGTCGGCGATACGGCTGTACCCGAACGCCGAGCAATCCACCGTGCGATAGCCGCCATGCACGATCAGTTCCGCCAGCGCCTTGCCGACCGCCGGCGCCTGCTGCAAGCCGTGACCGGAAAAACCGTTGGCGAAGAGGAAATTACCGACCTCGGGATGCGGGCCGATCACCGCGTTCTGGTCGAGCGTGTTGTAGTCGTAATGGCCGACCCAGGCGCGCGTCGGCTTGATCGCCTCGAAGGCCGGAATGCGGGTCGCCAGCACCGGCCAGATCACCTCTTCGAACAGCGGCCAGTCGGGGTCGAAGTCGGCGGGGTCGGCCGGTCCTTCGCCCTCTTCTGGCTCGGCGCCGCCGGTGATGTAGACCGAGCCTTCCGGCCGGACATAGATGCCGCTTGGGTCGACCAGCAGCGGCATGTCCTCATATTTCTCTCGCGCCTCGAAGACGAAGACGTTGCGCTTGCGCGGCTCCACGGGCAGCGCCAGCCCGGCCATCGCTGCCACCTTGCCGGCATTCGGCCCGGCGGCGTTGACGACGGTGCCAGCCTCGAGCCGCTCGCCATTGTCGAGGGTCACACCGGCGACGCGCTTCCCCTGCCGCTTGATACCGGTCACCGACGCCGTGATGAAATCGATGTTTTTGCTTCGCAGTGCCTTGCGGAACAGCATCAGCATCGCATGCGCGTCGAACCAGCCTTCGCCGCTGCGGCCATAGGCGCCGGCGGAAATGCCCTCGACCGACAGCCACGGAAAGCGGTGGACGAGCGCCTCGGCATCCTCGAGCACGATGTCGGCGCCCTCGGCCATCTGCGCCTCGTGGTTGGCCCGCAGGATAGGCAGGCCGTTCTCGCCGGCAAGGATGAGGTAGCCGCCTTCGCGAAAGCCGATATCGGCGTCCGCGCCAAACTCTTCCCTGAGCCGCCGGAACAGTTTCAGCGTGAACTGCGACAGCCGGATGTTTTCCGGGATCGAGAACTGCTGGCGGATGGAGGCGCAGGACAGCGTGGTCGCGGCGCGGGAAAATTGCGGGTCGCGCTCGACAAGCGCGATCGAGCCCGAAAACCCTTCCTCGCGCAGATAATAGGCGACAGAGGAGCCGACGATGGCTCCGCCGATGATGACGATGTCGTAATGCACCTTTTTCGCCCTTCCGATCTGAACCGCCGAGTCACGCCGCCGGCAGGATGATCTCGAAGCGCGTGCCGCTCGCCGAGTCAACCAGCCGGATCGTGCCATCATGCGCTTTCAGGAGGGCCAGCACGATGCCGAGGCCCATGCCGGTGCCACCGCAATCGCGGCGCGTGGTGAAGAACGGCTCGAAGATGCGGCCTCGGTTGCTGGGCGAAATGCCGGCGCCGTCATCGTCCACCACGATGGTGGCCTTGCCGTCCGCGCTTGCTGCCGTGACCGAAACCAGCGTCGCGCCGTGCCGCGCCGAATTGTCGATAAGGTTGGCCAGCACGATCGTGGCGTTTTCAGCCGATATGCGCAGCCCGATCTCGGCGCCCGCCTCGAGGCGTACCGCCAGCCTGTCATCGGCCGGCAGCAGCGCCAGTGCCGCACCGAGCGATGTGCTTTCGCCGCTCGGCTCGAGATTTTCGGCGCGCGCCAGATCGAGCAGGCGGCGCACCAGCAGATTGAGCCGGCCGGCATCGGTGACGATATTGTCCGAGAAGCGCCGCCGCTTGGCCTCGTCCATCGCGCTGCCCGAATCGCGCAGCAGTTCGGCCGCCCCCTGGATCGCCGTCAGCGGCGATTTGAGCTCGTGCGAGACGTGGGTGGCAAAGGTCTGGATGCCGTCGGAGCGTGCGTGCAGCTTTTCGGCCATGTCGAGGAAGGCGGCGGAAAGCGCTGCCATTTCGCGCGTGCCGTGGTGATCGAGCGGCCTGATCGCCGCGCGGTCGCCGGCGGCGATGCGTTTCGTGCGTTCCATCAGCGCATAAATCGGCCGGCTGACGGTGCGCAGGAAGACCAGCCCGATCAGCAGCGTGCCGCCGAGGATGGCGATTGCCGCCAGCGCCACCTTGCCGCGCTCGCCATAGAGATGCTTGACGATGTTGTTCGGCGTCCGCGACAGATAGACCACGCCGGCGACCTTGCCGGAGACCGCAACCGGCATGGCGACAAAGACGCGAACCTTGGTGCCGCGGCTGACCGAATAGAGCGGCGGCGACGGCTGGTCGGGAACCCGCAGCCTAAGCGCGCTGGCGTAGCGGCCGGCAAGTGCTGCGCGAACTTCTTCGACAGCGCCGAGCGACAGGCCGGCTTCCTCACGCCCGGCGATGACCACGCCTCTCGGATCGAGCAGCCGGAAGCCGGCTAGCGTGGTCTTCTGCGTCTCGGCAAGTATGCCCGACAGCCGCGCGCCGATCGCCGCGAAGGCAGGATCGACGCTGGCCGCGGTGGCTGCGGGCCGGGTCGGCAGGATCCTGTCGGACGCAAGATCGAGGCGCGGTTCGATCGGCAGGTAGCGAGAAGCCCGATCGCCGGTATCGGGCGGAGGCATGGGTGTGCCGAGCTTTTCCGGGGCAAGGCCGGCCTCACGGACCTCTTGCGCGTAGATCGCGGCAAGGGCGGCACCTTGTGCGATCAGCTCGGCCTCGGTCTGGCGGATCAGCTGGTTCTCGTAGAGCCGGAAGAAGAACAGGCCGGCCAGCGGCAGTGCCATCACCATGATCAGGATGGCAATGACGACCGTGGCAAGCCGTGGCCGCCATTTCTGCGCGGTCACGCGCCGCATTTACCCAGCCGGAAGCCGACGCCGTGCACGGTCTCGATTGCATCAAGGCAGCCGACCGCCGCCAGTTTGGCGCGGATGTTGCGGATATGGCTGTCGACGGTGCGGTCTGCGACATGGATGTTGGCCGCATAGGCATTGGCCATCACCATGTCGCGGCCAAGCACATGCGCCGGCCTTGCCAGAAATCCTTGCAGGATCGCGAATTCGATCGAGGTCAGAACCAGTGGCTTGCCGTCGAAGCTGGCTGTATGGCTTGCCGGAACCAGCAACAGTCTGCCATGCGAGAATTGCCGGTCGTCGGCTGGTTTCGGCGTGGGCCGGGCGCGGCGCAGAATGACGTTGACGCGGGCGACCAGCTCGCGCGGGCTGAACGGCTTGGTGACATAATCGTCGCCGCCCATTTCCAGCCCGAGGATGCGGTCGATCTCTTCATCCCGCGCGGACAGGAACAGCACCGGCACGTCGGATGTGTGGCGCAGCCGCCGGCACACTTCCAGCCCGTCCATTTCCGGCATGCCGATGTCGAGCACGACAAGATCGGGAGCACGGCGTTCGATCGCCTGCAAGGCAGCCGCGCCGTTCGGCACCGTCAGCGTTTTCATGCCGGCCTTTTCGAGCGCGAAGCAGATGATTTCGCGAATGTGCGGATCGTCGTCGGCGACCAGTATGTGGTGCGGCATCAAATCAGCGGCCCGGCATGAAGGGTTCGGACATCGGAGGAACCACGAACGGGCCACGCCTGTCGAGGGCGCGGTTGAGCCGCCAGTCACGAAAGCTCCAGCCGCGCCAGTTTTCCTGGCCGGCGCGGAAGCGTGCTTCGTCCTGCGCGTACCAGCCGGCGAGTTCGCGGGTGGAGGCATCCTCCGCGGAAACCGTCCTGCTCTGGTGCTGGACGAAGCGATCGAGCGCCGGCAAGGCGCCGGGCCCGAGCGAGCGCAGGTACCAGACGTCGAGCTGGGTGCCTTGGCCGGTCATTTCGAGGGAATGCTCGACATTGTAGTTGGCGATCAGCGCGGCAAAGTTGATGAACGAGCAGGCATAAAGCGTCGCCGATAGCGTCAGAAGATTGGCGGAAAGCAGCCATTCGTTGGACTTTTCGCGCGCAATGCGGGCTATGATCAGGACAAGGCCCGCCGCCACCAGCCCCATCCAGACGAAGGCGGCGACACGCCAATAGGTCAGCGCATAGATGCCGACATAGAGATCGAGCCGCAGGATCGACGAGATGACCAGGACCACGTTCTGCGCCACCCAGACATAAACCAGCCGGCGGATGAGCGGATCGCCGGAGGTCGCACTTCCCGGCCTCAGCGCCGCCAGCACGAAGCCGGCCGCCAATAGCGCCGTGACGATCAGCGGATAGGCGCCGCGATGCGCGTAGGCGGCATAGGTCAGCCCGTCGGGAAGCGCGATACCGCCCCACAGATAGGTGGCGTCGAGTGCGCTCTGCACCGCGAACAGGATGTTGAAGACGACAAGCGCGCGGAGAATAGCGGCCTTGCCGAAGATGATGTCCTCGATGGTGGTCCTGGTGGCCGGCGTCGCCGGTGCGCTTGCTGGGGACACGCTGCGGCGGCGGAGAAAGCGCGGCAGGCGCGGCCGCAGAAGGGCCCAGACGCCGGCAAGCACGAACAGCCAGAAGGCGAGACGTGGCAGCTGGATGAGGTCGAGCAGTGCCATCAGGTCGATCAGCGAGAACCAATATTCGATGACCGGATTGGCGGCGCCGAACAAGGCGAGGAACACCGCGCCGAGGCTCAGCGGCATGACCCAGACGGCGATCGCCGCAAGGCGCACGCGCCGCCGGCCAAGCCGCCGCGCCGCCTTGCGGCAGCGGAAGAAATCCAGGACCAGCCGAAATGGCGTTGCTAGCAGGAACAGCGAAAGTTGGCCGGCAATGCGGGCAAGGCCGGACCGCAACCGTCCGGCCAGTGAAAGCGCGAAGATGGCCGCCGCCGCCAGCGCGATCGAGACGGACAGTGCGCTGACATTTTCCACAAGCGGCAGCAGCGCCATAATCAGCGCAACCGGCTTGAACCAGAACCTGCCATCGTTGAAGATGCCGAGAGGATGGAGAGCCATGCTCGCCGCGGCAATCGCAACGCCGAACAGGAAAAGTGTGATGCCGGCCGGTTGGCCATAGAAGAAGAAATCAGCCAACGCGACGAGCAGGACGGCAACGCCGAAGCGGCTGCAATAGCTCGGCGCCGCCGAGAGGAATACTGTCATGATCGGGCTTTCTCGGCGGCTTTGATGCGGCCGGTGGGCAGGGATTTGCGGACGAAAGGGAGGAGGTTTGCCGAAGTCTGGGGCGGATCGACGAGCCACCAGCTTTCGCGGCGAAGCCGGTACGGCAGGGACCAACGGGAGTTCGTTTGCTCTTGCATGCCGCCCCTGTCGCATTCTGTCGGGTGGCAAGCGGGGCGGAGACGAGGAGATTTTCCGAAATTGCGTGCAGTTTTTATGCACGGCTTGCCTCGGCCGGTTGCAGGCGGCATAGATCGGAGATGACTGCCGAACCCTCCCGCCCGCGCCGCTCGGTGCTTTACGTCCCGGCTTCGAACGACAAGGCACTGGCCAAAATCCCGTCGCTGGCCTGCGATGCCGTCGTCATCGATCTTGAGGACGCCGTCGCCCCGGCCGACAAGCCTTCCGCGCGCGAAAAGCTGGCGGGGATTTTCGCCGGCCGTTCCGACCGGCGCTGCGAGATGGTCGTGCGCATCAACGCGCTGTCGAGCGAATGGGGCGCCGACGATCTGCTGGCCGCGGCAAGATGCACGCCCGGCGCCATCCTGCTGCCCAAGGTCGACACGCCGCGCGACATTCTCGAGGCAGGCGACGTGCTCGACGACAATTTTATCCCCGACGAAGTCAAGCTGTGGGCGATGATCGAGACGCCCAAGGCGCTGCTCAACATCGGGCCGATCGCCGAGCTCGGCCGCGACCCGGCCTCTCGACTGGTTTGTTTCGTTGCCGGAACGAACGACCTGGTCAAGGACACGGGCATTCTCGCCACGCCCGACCGGCGCTATCTTGTGCCGTGGCTGATGCAAATGGTGCTCGCGGCGCGTGCCGGCGGCCTCGACCTGCTCGATGGCGTCTTCAATGATTTTCGCGATATGGACGGCTTTGCGCGCCAGTGCACGGAAGCGGCCGCGATGGGTTTTGACGGCAAGTCGCTGATCCATCCGGCGCAGATCGAAGCCGCGAACCGCGCCTTTGCGCCGACGCCTGAAGCATTGGCCGAGGCGCGCACAGTCAAGGAAGCCTTCGCGCTCGCCGAAAATACCGGCAAGGCGGTAGTTGCGCTGAACGGCAAGATGGTCGAGCGGCTGCATCTGGCGCAGGCCGAAAAACTGCTGGCGAAGGCCGCCGCTGTTCGCGCATGATTATCGTAACTGACGACAGGATTGAAAATGAAACTCTACCGCTTTTTGTCCGGCCCGGACGACGCCAGCTTCTGCCACAAGGTGACGGCGGCGCTCAACACGGGCTGGCATCTGTTCGGTTCGCCGACCTATGCCTATGACAAGGAGGCCAAGACCATGCGCTGCGGCCAGGCGGTGGTGAAGGACGTCGAGGGCCAGGAATACGGCCCCGACACCAAGCTCAGCGACTGGTAGACTTAGATTCAGGTCAGGCCGCGCCGGAGTCGAAGACGGGCGCGAAGCGACCAGACTGGGTGGTTTCCGAGAACCGGAGCGGAGCGTACTTTTGGGTACGTGAGCCCGCGCATGATTCCGAAATCGAGATCGATTTCGGAAAGGTCATGCGCAAAATCAAAGTTCTACAGCGTCCTTTGCGCGCCCAATAGGGCGCGCGGCGCTGTAGGTAAGCGCAGGAAGCCGCCGTTCGCAGGCCGGCATCACCTGAATATCAGCACATCCTACTCCGCTGCCTCTTCGATCTTCTCCATATCGTCGTCCGACAGGCCGAAATGGTGGCCGATCTCGTGGATCAGCACGTGGGTGACGATGTCGCCCAGCGTTTCCTCGTTCTCGGCCCAGTAGTCGAGGATGGCGCGGCGGTAGAGCGTGATGCGGTTCGGGCCTTCGCCGGTCTGCGGATTCCAGCGCTCGGCGATGCCGCGCCCCTCGAACAGGCCGAGCAGGTCGAAGGGCGTTTCCAGAGAAAGGTCGTCCATGATCTCGTCGGTCGGGAATTCGGCGATCTGAATGACGATCTCGCCGGTCAGCTTGCGAAACTCCTCCGGCAGATGGGCATAGGCCTCCAGCGCCAGGAGCTCGATTTCCTCCATCGTTGGCGAAAGCTGGTCGTGCCAGATGCGTGTTTGGTAGATGCGAGCCATGCTTTGTCCTTTGATCCCGGCATATAGGCTTTCGGGCCGGACTCGGCAAATGGCCGGGCTGGAGTGCCCGTGTCATGCCCCCACTACAGGAATAAATTCCCCATGACTCCGCTTGACTCTTCGGGCGGCCTCTGGAATCTATAGGGAACATAACAGGAACAATTGTGAGTGGAAGCTGACCGTCATGGCGACAAGCGCCGTGGCGCGGGAGACTGTTTTTGCCCTGCGCCGCCAGATCGCGAAAATCGAAGGGACCTTGCCCGAGCGCCTGGAGGCGCCGGCCGGTTCGTCGTTTGACGCGGATGTCCCTCGTCAGAGTCTGACACCCTCTCGGCATCCGACACCCGCTCGGAATCTGACGATTGTCCGGCGCGGTCTTGCCGTGGCGCCGCCCGATGCGTTTTTGCGCACCGGCGCCGAGCGCCTCGATGCTGCGCTGAGCGGCGGCCTGCCGAAAGCGGCGCTGAGCGAGTTTCATGGCGCCGCGACCCGCGATGCCGGGGCCGTCGCCGGTTTTGTCTTGTCGCTCGTCAGCCTGATCCTCAGCCAGGGGCCGCGACTGCCGGTGCTGTGGATCGGCACATCCGAGGTTTTCCGCGAGGCCGGCTTTCCCTATGCCAGGGGGCTTCATGCCTTCTTCGGCATCGAGCCGGAGCAATTGCTGTTTTCCGAGGCGCCAAGGCTGCTCGATGCGCTGTGGGTCGCCGAGGAGGCTGCCAGGATGACGGCGCTGGCCGCCGTCATCCTCGAAATCCGCGGCAGCCCGCAGCGGCTTGACCTCACCGCGACGCGGCGGCTGCACGCCCGGGCGCAGAGTGCCGGCCGGCCGCTGTTCCTGCTGCGCCAGGCCGGCGAGCCCGAGCCGACGGCAGCGCCCGTCCGCCTCATCCTGTCGGCGGCACCGGCGGCAACGCGTAAGACGCTTGCCGGGCCGCTCGCCGGCTCGATCGGCCGGCCCGCCTTCACCGTCGCCATCGGCAAGAGCCGCACGGCCTTGCCCGGAAAATTCACACTGGAGTGGAACCCCGATGAACGCATATTCGAAGAAAGACGGGGCGAGCAAGGAAGGTCTCAGGAATGGGCCCCAGAACGGCCAAAGAATCCTATCCCTGTGGTTTCCGCATCTCGCCGCCGAGAGGATCCTGCGGCAGCGTCTGGGGCGGTCCTGGCGTTCCCGGCCGTCGGATCACCTGCCGCTGGTGATCAGCCATCGCCAAGGGAACACCCAGCGCATCGCCGCCCTCGACGAACGGGCTGAGACACTTAATCTGAAGCGCGGCATGGGCATAGCCGATGCGCGCGCCATGCATCCCTCGATCGACATCGTGGAGGCCGATCCGGAGGCCGACCGGCGCCTTCTCGAAGGCCTCGCCGACTGGTGCGACCGCTATACCCCGCTGGTGGCGCTCGACGGGACCGACGGCCTCTATCTCGACGTCACCGGCTGCACCCATCTTTTCGGCGGCGAACGCTCGATGCTGGACGATATCCTGTCGCGTTTTTTCCATCAGGGCTTCGATGTCCGCGCCGGGCTTGCCGCCACGCCTGGTGCTGCCTGGGCGGCGGCGCGGTTTGCCGGCGACCGCATCGTTCCCGATGGTGAGGAGGAAGCGCTTCTCGCGCCCTTGCCGTTGGCGGCGCTGCGCATCGGCCCGGAGGTCCGCGCCAGCCTCGAAAGCGTCGGCCTGCGCACGGCGGGCGCCGTCATGGCGGCACCGCGCGCGCCGCTGGCCCGCCGCTTCGGCGCATCGCTGCTCTTGCGCCTCGACCAGGCGCTTGGCCGCCTCGAGGAGGCCGTGTCGCCGCGCCTGCCGGTGGCACCGCTTTCGGTCGAGCGTCACCTTGCCGAGCCGATCATGCTGACCGAGGACATCGAGCGGCTGACAGGCATGCTGGCAACCACCTTGAAGAGCGACCTCGAGCGTCGCGGCGAGGGCGCGAGGCGGCTGGCGCTGCTGCTTTTCCGCGTCGATGGCGGCGTCAGCCGCATCGCCGTCGGCACCTCGCGGCCTCTGCGCGAGCCGCGGCTGATCCAGAAATTGTTCCACGAAAGGCTTGCCGCGCTCGAACAGGATATCGACGCCGGCTATGGCTTCGACCTCGTGCGCCTTTCGGTGCTGACCGCCGCCGCCTTCGACATGCAGCAGGCAGACCTTGCCGGCGAGACGAGCGACGACGGTGCCGATATCGCGCTTTTTGCCGACCGCATTCGCGCCCGGCTCGGCGAAGGCGCGGTCTTGAAGCCGGTCGCCGTCGAGAGCCATTTGCCGGAGCGCGCCGTCGCCACCCTTCCCTTCACGGAGGCGCCGCAGAGAAGCTCGCCGCCGAAGCAGCCCGACAAGGCGAAGGACGCTCCCACGACCGTCTTCCAGCCGGAACGGCCGATCCGGCTTTTCCGTTCGCCCGAGCCGATCGAGGTGCCGGCCACCGAAATGCCGGAAGGCCCGCCTTTGAACTTCCGCTGGCGGCGCGCGCTCTATCGGGTCGCGCGCGCCGAAGGGCCGGAGCGCATCGCGCCGGAATGGTGGCGAGGGGCGGCGGGACGAGAAGATGAGCCGACCCGGGATTATTTCCGCATCGAGGATGCCGATGGCCGCCGTTACTGGCTCTATCGCCAGGGCCTCTACGGCGCCTCGCAGCCTTCGCCGCGCTGGTTCATGCATGGGGTCTTCGCATGAATGCGCTGACGGCCATCCCCTATGCCGAATTCGGCATCCAGTCGAACTTCTCGTTCCTGCGCGGCGCCTCGAAACCGGAGGAGCTGGTGGTCGCGGCAAAATTCATGGGATTTTCGGCGATCGGGCTCGCCGACCGCAACACGGTGGCGGGCGTTGTGCGCGCCTGGCAGCAGGCCAAAGTGGAAGGTGTTTCCTATCATCCCGGCTGCCGCCTGGTGTTTTGCGACGGCACGCCGGACATCCTCGCCTACCCGCGGGACCGCAAGGGCTGGGGTCATCTCTGCCGCATGCTGACGCAGGCCAATCTGCGTGACGAAAACGAAAAAGGGGCAACGCTTCTCAAACAGAACGACCTTCTCGAATGGGGCGATCGCCTGTCGCTGGCCATCCTGCCGGATCTGTCGGCGGACGCGAACGATAGCCTCGCTTTGCTTAGCCGGCTCAGGGATCGCTTCGGCGAAAGGCTGCGGCTGGCTGTTTCGCCGGATTACCGCGGCAACGACCGCTTCCGGATCGAGCAGGCGGCGGCGATGGCCGAACTGGCCGGCATCCCGCTGATGGCGACCAACGATGTGCTCTACCATACGGCGGAACGGCGCCCGCTGCAGGACGTGCTGACGGCGATCCGCCTCAATGTGCCCGTCGCCGAGGTGGGGCTGGAACTGGCGGCCAATGCCGAGCGTCACTTAAAGCTGCCGCTGGAGATGGCACGGCTTTTCCGCAGGCACCCGCAAGCGCTGGCGGAAACGCTGCGTTTTGCCGGCGAGCTGACCTTCTCGCTCAGTGACCTGCAATACAACTATCCCGATGAGCCGACGGAATCGGGCCTCGGGCCGCAGGCCGAGCTGGAAAGGCTGGCCAAGGAGGGAGCCGCCATCCGCTACCCCTCGGGCGTGCCCGCTTTTGTGACGCAGCGCATCGAGGAGGAACTCGCTCTGATCGAGCGCCTGAACTACGCGCGCTATTTCCTGACCGTCTACGACATCGTCAAATTCGCCCGCAGCCAGAACATTCTCTGCCAGGGGCGCGGCTCCGCCGCCAACTCGATCGTCTGCTTCTGCATCGGCATCACCGAAGTTGGCCCGGACAAGATCGACACGCTTTTCGAGCGCTTCATTTCCGAGGAAAGAAACGAACCGCCCGACATCGACGTCGATTTCGAGCATGAAAAGCGCGAGGAGGTCATCCAGTACATCTATTCCAAATACAGCACCAAGCGCACCGCGCTGGCCGCCGCCGTCGTCAGCTACCGGAGCCGCTCGGCGATGCGCGAAGTGGCCAAGGCGATGGGCCTGTCGGACGACGTCCGGAGCGCGCTGTCCAGCTCGATCTGGGGCTGGTCGACCTCAGAGCTCGGCGAAAAGGAGACAAAGGCCGGCGGCCTCGATCAGACCGATCCATCGACAAGGCATGTGATCGAATGCGCCAACGAGATCATGGGCTTTCCCCGTCATTTGTCGCAACATGTCGGCGGTTTCGTCATCACCAGGGACCGACTCGACGAGATCGTGCCCATCGTCAAGACGGCGATGGACGAGCGCAAGATGGTCGAGTGGGACAAGGACGACCTCGACGCGGTGAAAATCCTTAAAGTGGACGTGCTGGCGCTCGGCATGCTGACCTGCCTGCAGCGCGCCTTCACCCTGCTTCAGGATCACTATCCGAACGCGCGGGACGAGTACGGCCGGCCTTATGTGCTGGCCACCCTCCCGGCCGAGGACAAACATGTCTACGACATGATCTGCCGCGCCGACACGATCGGCGTCTTCCAGATCGAATCCCGCGCGCAGATGTCGATGCTGCCGCGGCTGCGGCCGAAAAGCTTTTACGACCTCGTCATCGAGGTGGCGATCGTGCGGCCCGGCCCGATCCAGGGCGACATGGTCCACCCCTATCTGCGCCGCCGGCAAGGCAAGGAAAAACCCGAATATCCCAAGCCGGAACTGGAAAAAATACTCGGCAGGACGCTGGGCGTGCCGCTGTTCCAGGAGCAGGCGATGAAGATCGCCATCGTCGCCGGCGGCTTCAGGCCGGGCGAGGCCGATGAACTGCGCCGCGCCATGGCGACATTCAAGCGCACCGGTACGATCGGCAATTATCGCAAGAGAATGGTCGACGGCATGGTCGCCAAGGGTTACGAAAGAGACTTCGCCGAGCGCTGCTTCAAGCAGATCGAGGGTTTTGGCGAATACGGCTTTCCCGAAAGCCACGCCGCCTCCTTCGCCCTGCTGGTCTATGCCTCCTGCTGGTTCAAGACCTTCTATCCCGACGTGTTCTGCGCCGCGATCCTGAATTCCCAGCCGATGGGTTTTTACCAGCCTGCCCAGCTTGTCCGCGACGCGCGTGACCACGGCGTCGAGATCCGCGAGGTCGACGTCAATTTTTCCGGCTGGGATTGCGCCTTGGAGAAATCGCCTTTCGATCCGGATCGTATCCTTGACCGCCATGCCCAGATGCGCGGCGTCATCCGGACCAGCCATGCCGTCCTGCTTGGCTTTCGCCAGGTCAAGGGCCTGTCGAAGGAGCGCATGGAAGCGTTTGTGTCGAGGCGAGGCGCCGGCTATGCATCCGTGCGCGACGTCTGGCTGCGCTCGGGCCTCAACGTCGACGAGATCGAGAAACTGGCACAGGCCGATGCTTTCCGCTCGCTTGGGTTGAACCGTCGCGACGCTCTATGGGCGGTCCGCGCGCTCGACGGCAAGAGTGCCGCCGAAAAGCTGCCGCTGTTCGACCAGCCGGCGATCCGCTTGCGCGATCTGGAGCCCGAAACCAGGCTCCCGACAATGCCGCTCGGCGAGCACGTCGTCCACGATTACCGCTCGCTCGGCCTGTCGCTGAAGGCGCACCCGGTCGCCTTCCTGCGTGAAAGGCTGGATCGGTCCGGCGTCACGCCCAATGCGCGCCTCGGCCAGGTGCGGGACGGCCGGCGCGTTTCGGTCGCCGGCCTCGTGCTGGTGCGGCAGCGGCCGGGCAATGGCAAGGCGATTTTCCTGACGCTGGAAGACGAGAATGCGGTCGCCAACATCATTTTCTGGGAAAGGACCTTCGACCGCTTCCGCCCCATCGTCATGGGCGCGCGTCTCATCCGCGTCACCGGCAAGCTGCAATCGGAATCGGACGTCATCCATATCGTCGCCGAGAAGGTCGAGGATCTGACGCCGTGGCTGTCGGTGCTGCTGGAAGAGGCAAGACCTGCGGATGAGCCTTCGAGCAGTGCAGACGAGGTTCGGCCGGGCAGCATCGCGCAAACGGAACTATTGGGAAAGGCAGAGAAGGTCATGCCCAAGGGGCGCAATTTTCAATAGGCCTCATCCTTCGTCGGAGCGCTGCTGCGGTGCTGAACTTTGATGCCGGCGGGACAGAGGGGGGTGCGAAAGATCGCTATAGACCGGCCTTATCCCGAGCCACCCAGGCGCGGCGGCGGTGGCATGGCATCATCTATGGCGATGACACGCGCCTCCGAGGGCAGCATGATCGGAATGCCGTCCCGCACCGGATAGGCAAGCTTTGCCACCCGCGAGATAAGCTCGCCGCGCTCCGGATCCCAGGCAAGCGGCCCCTTGGTCAGCGGGCAGGCCAGCAGTTCCAGCAGCTTGGGATCGACAGTCCTGTTCCCGTCACGTCCATCCGCCATTCGATCCATCCTTCCACAAGGCAATCGGTTAAGGTTTCGAGCGCGGACGTCCTTCTCCCCTTGTGGGAGAAGGAGGGCCAACCTACTGCAAACTCGAACCGAAATCCTCATTGTCGCGCGCCAGCGCCATTTCTGTGATGGCGATCAGCGTTTCGGCGCGTGTCTTCAGATCGGCCGCTTCGAGCAGCGCCTGTTTCTCGGCCGGCCCGTAAGGCGCCATCATCGACAGCGCGTTGACCAGCATGGCGTTTTCGGCGCGGCTGACGCTTTCCCAGTCGGCCTCCAGATCGTTGGCCTGCAGATAGGCGCGAAAAGCTTTGAGCAGCGCCGGCCGATCGATCTCGGCTTCTGCCTGGTCGTCGTCGAGATCGGTGAGAAAGGGTGCCAACCGGCACTGGCGGAACGGCGTCTTGACCGTGAGTTCCTGGACAATGCGGAACCGGCACACGCCCTGCAGCGAAATCAGGTAACGGCCGTCGCCGCTCTCGGACAGCGCAATGATGCGCCCGGCACAGCCGACATTGCAGAGCTCCGGCTCGCCGCCGGGACGCAGCGCACCGTCAAGGCTGGGCTGGATCATGCCGATCAGCCGCGGCCCGGCGATCGCCTCGTCGACCATCTGCAGATAGCGCGGCTCGAAGATGTTGAGCGGCATGCGGCCTCCCGGCAGCAGCAATGCGCCCTCAAGCGGAAAGATCGGCATGGTCGACGGTAAGTCCGCAGCGAGCCGGTAATGCGCGTTTCCCGCCTGCACCTCAATCCTCCGATCGCTTTGTCAGGAAGCGCACCAAATCCGTCTCCTCCCGGCCGGCACAAGGCGCAACACCGGAAACCTGAAATCGAACGCCGTCCGAAAACCTAATCTGGCGCAGCCGCCGCCCACCGCAAGGCCGCGCGACAAAACAGTCTGCGCCGGCTCAGGAAAAGAGCAGCGACGACAGTTTGCGCCGTGCCGACAGCGTTGCTTCGTCGGTCATGCCCCATGCCTCGAAGAGCTGCAGCAACTGGGTTCTGGCGCCGTCGTCGTTCCACGAGCGGTCGGCCTTGATGATCGCCAGCAGATTGTCGGCCGCCGCCATGCGATCACCCTTGGCGTTCTGGATCATGGCAAGCTCGAACCGTGCCTGGTGATCCCCGGGATTTTCGGCCAGTCGCCGTTCCAGTTCCGCCGGATTGCCGAGTGCCGCGGCTTGCGCTGCGAGCGCCATCTTGGCCCGCAGCGCGGCGAGCTGGGGCGCATCCTTCTTCGCTTCCGGCGCCCGCGCCAGCACCGCCTCGGCACCTTCGGCATCGCCGGCCTCGAACAGCAGATCGCCCAAGCCGGCGATCGCCTCGATCGTCGCCGGCGCCTGTTCCAGGATGGCATCGTAAATGTCGGCCGCCGTCTGCACATCCCCGGCGTCGCGCGCCTCGGCAGCCGCGGCCAGCGCTTCGGCCACTTGCGGCGCGCCACCGTTCTTGCCGCCAACCTTCTGGATGAATTGCGTGATCTGGCTCTCGGGAATGGCGCCCATGAAGCCGTCGACCGGCTGGCCGTCCTTGAAGGCAATGACCGCCGGTATCGACTGGATGCCAAGCTGGCCTGCGATCGATGGATGGTCGTCGATATTCATCTTGACCAGCTTGACCTTGCCGCCGGCGGCTTTCACCGCCTTCTCCAGCAGCGGCGTCAATTGCTTGCAGGGGCCGCACCATGGCGCCCAGAAATCGACCAGCACCGGTTGGCGGCGCGATTCCTGGATCACGTCGGCGGCAAATCCAGCGGTCGTTGTGTCCTTGATGACGTCGGCCGGCGCCTCCGCAAGCGCGACCTTCTCACGCGCGGCATCGGTGCCGCCATATTGCACGGTGGTGGCATACTGGCCGCCATTGCTGCCAAATGGGCCGCCAAAGGGGTTGCTATCGCTCATCTCATCGCCTTTCAGTCGCGCCGCCGGCCAAGGGACGGGCGCAACATCCGTCTTTAGAACCCGGTTTCAGTCACCCATGTGGCGATCATGCCGAGACTTTCAAGATAACAGCATCATGTCCGGTTGCCTCGACGAATTTGACCAGGTCCGCGGCAGCGATGGACGTCGTCGCTTCGTTGGTCAGCGGGTGGGCATTGACCACCGCATGGCCCATCAGCTCCTCGTCCAAAACGACCTTGACCCTTCGCTCGGTATCGTTGATCAGCCCGAACACCGTGACCGCGCCCGGGACGACGCCGAGAAGCTCCATCAGCATCTCCGGCCGGCCGAAAGACACGCGCCCCGCAGCGCCGATCAGATGGTGGATCTGCTTGAGATCGACCACCGCCTCCTCGTCGACGCTGACCAGGAAGAAATTGTCCTTCTTGTCCTTGAGGAACAGGTTCTTGGTGTGGCCGCCGGCAATCTCGCCGCGCAGCGCCTGCGAATCGGCAACCGTGAACAGCGGCGGATGCCGCCGCGTCGATACCTCGATCCCGAGTCCGGCAAGAAAGGCGAAAAGTTCGGCTTTGGTCTTCGGCATCGGTCTTTCTTCTGATGGCCCGCTTTCAACGGCTTGTTCGGCTAACGCCGTTTACGGCCAATGATGCGGCCAAGACAAGCCCGTCGCGCAACGCGGGGGCGATTGCCTTGCGACGTCTCGCAAGCATGGCTTGTCCGCATTGCCGGCGAAGCAAAAAGCCTGCGAATTCCCTGTTGCAATCGCCGCGCTCTTCAGCCATATAGGCGCGGCTTGCGGCCCAAAAGCCGCGCGAGCGGGTGTAGCTCAGGGGTAGAGCACAACCTTGCCAAGGTTGGGGTCGAGCGTTCGAATCGCTTCACCCGCTCCATTTCTCTCAAGGGAAATCAAGCATCGAAAAGCCGCGGTCCGCCGCGGCTTTTTCGTTTCAGGCGGTTGAGGTCGCGGCGATTTCAAGCCTGCTAAAATGGCCGACATAGCCCGATCACCTCGCCCCTGTGGGATCGTACGCCAGCTTTGGCTGCTTAGGCGAAGCGAGTCTGTCGCTTTGCCACCTTTGACCAGCAGGCGTCTCCTTGCGGGAAGTAAGCTCCTGGGATTTCAGACTTTTGCGCGTCGATCCCGGACCAAGGTCCGTCTTGCAGAATGCTGTGTTTGAACAAAGCTTGTTAGATAGCGGGCTTCCACTTTGGAAAGTCCTGACGTTTTTCATCTGGAACCCATCCTGGCGGGAGGGCGACTCGAAGGAGGAACTATGAAAACGCGCACCTGTCTATTCGCGACTGTAGCCGCTCTCACCCTTGTCGCGTCTCCGGTCCTCGCTGCTCCCGGCGGCAATGGCAATGGCAACGGCAATGGCGGCAGCAACGGTAACGGCGGAAACTCGGCCGGGGCCGGCTCGCAGGGACACGGAGCCGCCACCTCCGCCGCAGCCAAGGACAAGTCGACGACCGGAGTTGCTCATGCAATGGCGGTCGTTGCAACGACACCGGCCTCACCGCGGGCTACGCTGGCCTTGCAGGCAGCGCTGGATAGGAAGGCCGCGAAAGACGCGGCAGACACTGCCGACGACACTTCCGACGAAACCGAATAAGCTTTCGAAGCCGACAATTGTCGCGTTGAAAAGCCGCGGTTCGCCGCGGCTTTTTCGTTTCCCGTCCTGGCGTCGAACTCTCAAGGTGAACAGCGCTTCCAGAAAAAAGCTGCTCCACCGCGGCACTGAAGCTACGCTAAGGCCAAATGCCGCCGCGTCGGCATCGAATTCGATCGCACTGGAGGGAACCCATGACCGGCTTTGTCGACCGCGAGCGCGCAACAGACCTGATGCAGCGCGCCGGCATCGAGGCGCTGGTGCTTTGCGAGCCCGAGGCGTTCCAGTACGCCACCGGCGCCTGGATCGGCCCGGCCGGCCTGTTCCGCCGCGCCGGCGCCGGTTTCGTGGTCATCCCCAAGCGAAACGACCTGCCGATCGGCATCGTGGTGGCGGATTTCCAGGCTGCCCAGCTCCGGGCGGCGATGGCCGGCGCCGTGGTGCGCACGCATCCGATCTGGATCGAATCGGCGTCGTTTGAGCCGGCGACGGCCGACCGGCCCGTTGCGCAGCGCATCGAGGCCGGCCTGGTTGGCCGCGCGCCCGGTTTTTCCCGCCCGGCGACCTTCGAGCTTGCCCGCTCCGTCCGCGAGCTGAAGAGGATGCTTGCCGAATTCGGGCTGGAGCGTGCAACGCTCGGCATCGAGCTGGATTTTGTCCCGGCCAGCGATTTGTCCGCAATGCAGGCGATGTTGACGGGGACTGCCCTGGTCAACGGCTCGCAGATCCTCGACAGGCTGCGGGCAGTCAAATCGCAGAGCGAGATCGACCTCCTGCAGCAAGGCATCGTCCTGTCGGAAGCCGGCCTGTCGCGGCTGCAGCAGCATGCGGCGACCGGCATGCGTCAGTCGGAGCTGATCGCGCTCTACCGGCAAGGCGTCGCCGATGCAGCCGCCGGGTCATCGCAGCAAATCTCGACGGCGGAATACGTCACGCTGGGCGCTCGCCCCAAAAGGGCCGATGCGGTCGCCGCCGCCGGCGATCCGCTCAAGCCGACATGGTGTGCAGCGTGAACGGCTATGCCTCGGACATGTCGCGGAATTTCACCTTCGGGCCACCGTCGCCCGAACAGGCCGAATTGCATGCGATAGCCGAACGCGCCTTCGCCGACGGGCTTGCCGCGCTTATGCCCGGAAAGCCGTTCGCCGGCGTGCATCACGCCGCCAGCGAAAGCCTGGCGCGCCAGGGCCTGCATTCCTATCGCCGCGGCCATTTCGGCCACAGCGTCGGCCATTCCGTGTTTTCCGAGCAATGGCCGTTCATTTCGGCCGACAGCGATGTCGTGATCGAAGCCGGCATGGTGCTGGCATTCGAGATCCCGCTCTACATCGACGGTCTCGCCAGCTTCAATCTCGAGGACCAGTTCCTGATCACCGCCAACGGGCCGCTGCCAATGAACCGCCTGCCGAGAAGCCTGGCTACTTTCGGCTGAATCCAGCCGTCACCTGGCGCCCGCCACGCCCCTGCGGAAATCCGACGGCGACATGCCGGCAAGCTTGCGGAACGACTTGTTGAAGGCGCTGAGCGAACCGAAGCCCGATTCCATGGCGACGCGCAGCACATTGGCATCCTGATGCATCAGCAGCGCCTGCGCGTAGCTGAGGCGCAGCAAATTCACATATTCGTTGAGCGTCATGCCGGTCGATTTCTTGAAGATGCTCATGGCGTATTTGGGATGGATATCGGCCGCCGCGGCGATATCGACGCAATCGATCTCGTAGAGGAAATTCTCGGCGATGAAGTCGCACATGCGCCCGACATTGCGCAACGATTGCTGATCGAAGGGACTGCCTATCTCCTGTTCGACCAGGGTTTCGGGCACGAGCCGGTAAGGCTCGAAGCGCACCCGCTCCAGCCGCAGCAAAAGCTCGTTGACGGCATGCTCGGCCTTGACCGGGTCGCCGGAGCGGGCATAGCGGTTCCAGCGTTCGAAATTGTGGTCGTCCGACCGGTCGGTGGCGTCGGTCACCAGCGTCGCCCCCGTCATCAGCCTGTTGCGGACATCGACGGGCAAATGCAGCCGGAAGAAATGCACCAGCGGCAGATGCGCGCCGGCATAGATGGCATCGTCGGAGGCTTCGTCCATCTGGTGCGGCAGGCCGCCCCAGAACAGGCACATGTCGCCGGCAGAGAGCGAAAGCCCGTGTCCATCCATGCGGTAATGCACGGCGCCGCGCACGATGAAATTCACCTCGACCTGGGCATGCCAATGCGGCTTGAGCATCACCAGGGGCTGGGTGTGGAACATCTGCAGCAGCAGCGGCAGGCCCTCCACGCTGCTGGCGCCGGGCTGGTAAAACGGCCTTTCCGGCATCTTACTTTCCGCTCATTTCTTATTCCCTTTGTCGCGGACAAGGCGTTCCCGAGGCCTAGTCTAGCCACGCTCGCAAACAGAGAGCAACTGAAATGGGAGGATTTCAATGCGCATAAAATTGACCTGCGCCGCGCTCGCGCTTGCCTTGGGCTCCAGCCCGGCCTTTGCGCAGTCCGGTGAAATCACGATCTGGAGCTGGAATATCGCGGCTTCGTCGCTGAAGGCCACCATAGCGGGCTTCAACAAGCAGTATCCCGACATCAAGGTCACGGTCGAGGACCTCGGCAACCAGCCGACTTACGACAAATCGATCGCCGGCTGTGCCGCCGGCGGCGAGGGGCTGCCTGACATCGTTACGATCGAGAACGGGGAAGCGGAAAACTACTGGAGCCAGTTCCCGGATTGCTTCGTCGACCTGCACACGCTCGGCTACACCGCGGAAGACCAGGCAAAATTCCCCGACTTCAAGCGCACCGAGCTCGAGGTTGACGACAAGGCCTATGCGATGCCGTGGGATTCGGGCCCGGTGGCGATGTTCTACCGCCGTGATTTCTACGAGAAGGCCGGCGTCGACCCGTCCTCGATCAAGACCTGGGACGATTTCATCGCCGCCGCCAAGAAGATCCAGGCCGCCAATCCCGGCGTCACGATGACCAACGCCGATTTCAACGGCGATTCCGAATTCTTCCGCATGATCTCCAACGAGCAGGGCTGCGCCTATTTCTCGGCCGATGGTCAATCGATCACCGTCAACCAGCCCAAATGCGTCGATGCCATGACCAAGATCAAGGAGATGAAGGACGCCGGCATCATTTCCTCGGCCGACTGGAGCACCAAGATCACCAACAACACCGCCGGCAAGGTCGCCACGCAGATGTATGGCGGCTGGTATGAAGGCACCGTGCGCACCGAATCGCCCGATGGGGCAGGCAAATGGGGCGTCTATTTGATGCCGAGCCTGACCGCCGACGGTCCGCGCGCCGCCAATCTCGGCGGCTCCTCGCTCGCCATCACCTCGGTGTCGAAGAACAAGGAAGCCGCCTACGCCTATCTGAAATACACGCTTGCGACGAATGAGGGCCAGATCACCATGCTGAAAGGCTTCGGCCTGGTGCCATCGCTGATTTCGGCGCTCAACGACCCTTATGTCTCCGAAGGCCTGCCCTATTGGGGTGGCCAAGCGGTGTGGAAGGACATCCTCGGCACCTTGCCCAAGGTCGTACCCAGCCGCGGCACGCCGTTCCAGAGCGACGCCGAAATCATCATCCGCGCGGTGCAGACCAAATATCTGGCCGGCGGCTATCCCGACGCCAAGGCAGCGCTCGACGATGCCGCAAGCCAGATCGCCGCGGCGACCGGCCTGCCGGTCAAGTCGTGATCTGAACGAGGCGGCTCCGAGCGCACGGCTCCCCTTCTCCCCTTGTGGGAGAAGGTGTCGCCGAAGGCGACTGATGAGGGGCGCTCCAGCTTGGCGCCGGCGGCACTCCGGCCATCACCCCTCAACCGTCTCGGCGCTACGCGCCGATCCACCTTCTCCCACAAGGGGAGAAGGCAAGAGACTTGAAAAGCAGAAAGGAGGAAAACGATGCGCTACCCGAACGCCACGGCGTATCGCTTTCTCGCGCCTTATCTGCTGATCTTTTCGATCTTCTGGCTGTGGCCGATCATCGATTCCTTCCTGATCTCGTTCCAGGCGACGCGCACCGTGCCATGGCGTTTCGCGCCGACCTTCAACTGGGGCCGGCTGATCGGCGATCCGGCCTTCTTCAATGCCTTGAAGAACACATTGCTGATCCTTGTCATCCAGGTGCCGGTGATGATTTCGCTGGCGATTGTGATGGCGGTGCTTTTGAATTCGCCGCTGCTCAAGGCCCGTGGCCTGTTCCGCTTTGCCTTCTTCGCGCCGGTCGTGGTCGGCGAGGTCGCCTATTCGGCGGTTTTCCGGCTGATGTTCAATCTCGACTACGGCATCATCAACAAATTGCTGAACAGCATCGGCCTGCCCAGTGTCGACTGGTTTACCAACGTCACCCCGGCGATGGCGGTGATCATGATGGCGGTGACGTGGCGCTGGGCCGGCTACAACGCCATCATCCTGCTCGCCGGCCTGCAGTCGATTCCCGAGGATGTCTACGAGGCGGCGACCCTGGACCGGGTCAGCAAGGTCAAACAGTTCTTCTACATCACGCTGCCGCTGCTCAAGCCGATCATCGTGTTCTGCGCCGTGCTGTCGATCATCGGCACCATGCAGCTGTTCACCGAGCCCTTCCTGATCACCGAGCGCGGCGGGCCGGGCGGCGGCACCGAAACGCTCGGGCTGCTGCTTTACCGCCAGGGCTTCCGGTCGCTCAATTTCGGCTACGCTTCGGCCATCGCCTACACCATGGCCGGGCTGGCGATTGCCATTTCGCTGGTGCAGATATGGCTGACGAGGGAACCGAAATGACCTCGCGCTCCCCAATTGGCCATTCCCGGGTCAGCCGTTCCCAGGCCAGATTGGGCCGCAGCATCGCGCTGCATCTCTTCCTGACGCCGCTGGCGCTAGTCTGGCTGTTTCCGCTGTGGATGATGGTGGTTTTTTCGACGATGCCCGACAACGGCATCTTCAGCCCCGACATCGAGCTTTTGCCGCATGGCAATTTCCTCGACAATGTCAGCAATCTGCAGCGCGGCACCAATTTCATCGGCGCCATCGGCATCTCCGTCTCGGTGGCGGTGACCTATACCTTCCTGTCGGTGATGCTGACCTCGATGGCCGGCTGGGCGCTGGCGCGTTACAACTTCTTCGGCAAGGGCATGGTCGTCGCCATCATATTCGGCACCATCACGCTGCCCTATGCGGTCGTGCTGATCCCGCAATTCATCATGGTGGCGCGCGACTTCAAGCTCGCCAACACCTGGGTGGCGCTGATCGTACCGCCGCTGTTCAACTCGCTGGGCGTGCTGTTCATGCGGCAGAGTTTTTCGATGATGCCGCACGAGCTGTTCGACGCCGCCAAGGTCGAGGGCGTCAAGGAATGGCGGATATTCCTGTTCGTCGCCCTGCCTCTGGCACGGCCGATGCTGGCAGCGCTCGCCATCATCCTGTTCCTCGCCTCCTGGAACAACTATCTCTGGCCGCTGCTGATCAATTCCAAGCCGGGCGCAATGACCGCGCCGGTGGCGCTCGGCACACTGATCGGTCTCACCAAGGTGTCCTGGGGCGGCATCATGGCGGGCGCGGTGATGCTGACGGCGCCAATGCTCGTCGTGTTCGTGCTTCTGCAGCGCCATTTCGTCGCCGGCATCGCCGCCGGCGCCATCAAGTAAGGATCAGCATGGCGGCAGTCACACTCAAAAACGTCATCAAGCGCTTCGGCGTCTTCGAGATCGTCCACGGCGCCAACATCGACATCGACGACGGCGAATTCGTCGTCTTCGTCGGCCCTTCCGGCTGCGGCAAGTCCACGCTGCTCCGGATGATCGCCGGGCTCGAGGACATCAGCGACGGCGAGATCGCCATTGGCGGCAAGGTGGTGAACGACGTCGAGGCGGCCGATCGCGGCATCGCCATGGTGTTCCAGTCCTACGCGCTCTATCCGCATATGACGGTCGAGCAGAATCTAAGCTTCGGCCTGAGAATGACCGGCAACCCCAAGGCAGATACCGAGCGGCGGGTGAAGCGGGCTTCCGAGATCCTGCGCATTGCCGAGCTGATGAAGCGGCGGCCGCGGCAATTGTCGGGCGGCCAGCGCCAGCGCGTCGCCATCGGCCGCGCCATCGTGCGCGAGCCGCAAGTGTTCCTGTTCGACGAACCGCTCAGCAATCTCGATGCCGAGCTCCGGGTGCAGATGCGCGTCGAGATATCGCGCCTTCACAAGGAGCTTGGCGTTACCATGGTCTATGTGACGCACGACCAGACCGAGGCGATGACGCTGGCCGACAGGATCGTCGTGCTCAACGCCGGCAATATCGAGCAGATCGGCGCGCCGCTCGATCTCTACGACGACCCGGCCAACCGCTTCGTTGCCGGCTTCGTCGGCTCGCCGAAGATGAACTTTCTGGCGGCGAAAATGGTTGGCGCCGAAAACGGCGCTGCGGTCGTCGAACTGGTCAACCATCGCGGCGCGCGACTGCGCAAGCCGCTTTCGGATGCCTTGCCTGCGATAGGCGGCGATGTCGTGCTCGGCGTGCGGCCGGAGCATTTCTTCGACGCCGGCCAGGGCGATTGCGACCTTACCCTCAAGGCCGACGTCGCCGAGCACTTGGGATCGGTGAGCTATGTCTATGCCAATTCCGGGACCGGGGGCGGGCGCGAGGAACTGATCATCGAGCGCGAGGCCTCGCGGCATCGCGCGAATGGCGACGACCTGGTGGTGTCGATCAAGGCCGACCGCTCGCTTCTCTTCGACGCCACTGGCGCACGCATTCGCTAACCCATCTTTCTTTTGTCCGATCGCGATTGCTCGCGGCCACCCCACGGAGATTTGACATGACTTCCAAACCAGAAAAAGTTCGCTGGGGCATTCTCGGGCCCGGCAACATCGCCAAGGCTTTTGCCGGCGGCGTCGCCCATTCGCGCACCGGCACATTGGTCGCCTTAGGGGCGCGCAATCCGGGCAAGGCCGGGCTCACCGAGGCTTTCCCCGGCGCCCGCATTCTCGACGGCTACGAGGCTTTGCTTGGCGACCCGGATGTCGACGCGATCTATATTTCGACGCCGCATCCAAGTCATGCCGAATGGGCGATCAAGGCGGCCGAGGCCGGAAAGCATGTGCTTTGCGAAAAGCCGCTTGGCCTGACCGCCTTCGAGGCCGACGCCATGATCCATGCCGCGCGCAAGGCCGGCACCTTTCTCGGCGAAGCCTTCATGTACCGGCTGCATCCGCAGACGGCCAAGCTGGTCGAGCTGATCAGGGCCGGCGCGATCGGCGACATCAAGATGATCAAATCCAGCTTCGGCTTCGCCATGCCGGGCTTCATGCCGGAGCACCGGCTTTACGCCAAGGATCTCGCCGGCGGCGGCATTCTCGATGTCGGCGGCTATCCCGTCTCGATGGCGCGGCTGATTGCCGGCGCCGAGGCCGGAAAGCCCTTCGCCGAGCCGGACAAACTGGTGGGCACTGCGCATCTCGGCCAATCCGGCGTCGACGAATGGGCGTCGGCGCTGTTGCATTTTCCGGGCGGCATCGTCGCGGAAGTGTCCTGCAGCATCTCCCTCGCTCAAGACAATGTGTTGCGCATTCTTGGCAGCAAAGGCCGTATCGAGGTGGCGGATTTCTGGTATGCCGGCGGCCACCAAGGCGGCACCGGCGAAATTCGCATCATCCGTCCGGGTGATACCGAGGTGGTCGAGGTCAAGGAGGACGGCTGGCTTTACGCGTTCGAGGTCGACGCCGCCGGCGAGGCCATTCTCGGCGGGAAGCAGGAGTTCGCGTGGCCCGGCATGGGCTGGGCCGACAGTCTCGGCAATCTGCGCGTGCTCGACAAATGGCGAGCCGCAATCGGGCTCGAATACGACATCGAGAAACCGGCAAAGCGCGTCAACACGATCTCCGGACGGAAGATGCGCTCCGGCGGGACCGCCATTTCCAAGCGCAGCATTCCGGGCCTGCCGCGGCCCGCCTCGTGCCTGGCGCTCGGCTTCGAGGATTTTCGCACCTTTTCGTCGGGCGCCATCCTGCTCGACGCCTATTTCGAGGCCGGCGGCAATCTGTTCGACACCGCCTTCGTCTACGGTTCCGGCTATACCGAGACGCTGCTCGGCCAGTGGCTGAAGAACCGCGGCGTGCGCGAGCAATCGGTGGTCATCGGCAAGGGTGCGCACTCGCCGCTCTGCTATCCCGACGTCATCGGCAAGCAGCTCACCCAGTCGCTCGAGCGGCTGCAAACAGACCATATCGACGTCTATTTCATGCATCGCGACAATCCGGATGTGCCGGTCGACGAATTCGTCGATGCGATGGACCGCGAGGTCAAGGCCGGCCGCATTCGCGGTCCGTTCGGCGGCTCGAACTGGACGATGGAACGCATGGACGAGGCGATTGCCTATGCCGAGCGCACCGGCAAGCAGAAGCCCGGCGCGCTTTCCAACAATTTCTCATTGGCCGAGATGCTGGAGCCGATCTGGGCAGGCTGCGTCACCTCCTCCAGCGACGCGTGGAAGGCCTGGCTCACCGCCCGGCAGATGCCGAACTTCGCCTGGTCGAGCCAGGGCCGCGGCTTCTTCACCGACCGCGCCGGCCGCGACCGGCGCGACAACGAGGAGTTGGTCCGGGTCTGGTACTCGGACAAGAATTTCGGCCGTCGCGACCGTGCCATCGAGCTCGCCAAGCGGCTGGGCAAAAGCCCGATCCACGTCGCGCTCGCCTACGTCCTGGCGCAGCCCTTCCCGTCCGTCCCGCTGATCGGGCCGCGCTCCCTCGACGAATTGGAAGACAGCCTCCAGGCGCTCGACATCTCACTTTCGCCGGACGATCTTGCATGGCTGGATAGCGGTTCGGATCAGGCCCGCGCGCGGGCCTGACAGCAGCGGCAGTCGCTTCCTTACGCTGCGCCCTTAGCTTCCGGACTGTTTGCGCTGCCCTCACCCTCTCCCGCAAAGAACCGGGAAAGGCTAAGAATGAGGGCAGCGCCACCGTCTCTGGAAGTTAGGGAAGACAGATGCTCGACATCGCACCATCGAAACAGGCTACCAGCTGGCTCGGTTCCTTTGCCAGGGCGCTCGAAGCGGGCGACGTCGAGGCCGCAACCAGCCTGTTCGTCGAGGACTGCTACTGGCGCGATCTTTTGACCTTCACCTGGAACATCAAGACGATGGAAGGCCGCGCGGCAATCCGCGACATGCTTGAGGCGACGCTGGCAAACACGAGGCCTACTCAGTGGCAGCTCAGCGGCGAAGCGACTTCGGACGAAGGCACCATCGAGGCCTGGTTTTCTTTCGAGACGTCATCGGCATGGGGGCAAGGCATCATGCGCCTCAGGGACGGCAAATGCCGGACGCTGTTTACGGCAATGACCGATCTCAAGGGGTTTGAGGAGCGCAAGGGCCCGGCGCGACCACTGGGCGTCCGCCACAAGGCGGATCCGGAACGCGAAACCTGGCTGGAGGCGAGGCGCCGCGAGGCACGTGACCTCGGCGCCAGCCAGCAGCCCTACTGCCTGGTCATCGGCGGCGGCCAGGGCGGCATCATGCTGGGGGCGCGGCTCAGGCAATTGGGCGTGCCGGCCATCGTCATCGAGAAGAACGCCCAGGCCGGCGATTCCTGGCGCAATCGCTACCGCTCGCTCGTGCTGCACGACCCGGTCTGGTACGATCACCTGCCCTACATCCCGTTTCCCGAGAACTGGCCGGTGTTCACGCCCAAGGACAAGATGGGCGACTGGCTGGAGATGTATACGCGCGTCATGGAGCTCAACTACTGGACCTCCACGACATGCGTGAGCGCCTCCTACGACGAGACCGAAAAGGTCTGGACGGTCGAGCTCGACCGCGCCGGCGAGCGCATCTCACTGAACCCGAAGCACATCGTCTTTGCAACCGGTGCTTATGGCCCGCCCAGGAGCATCGACTTGCCGGGCGCCGAGGTCTTCCAGGGCGAGATCCTGCATTCCAGCCAGTATTCCAGCGGCGAGAAATTCCGCTGCAAAAAGGTCGCCGTCATCGGCGCGGCAAGTTCCGGCCATGACGTCAGCGTCGACCTCTGGGAGAGCGGCGCCGAGGTGACCATGGTCCAGCGCTCGCCGACGACGGTGGTCAAGTCGGACACGCTGATGGAGATCGGTTTCGAGATCTTTTCGGAAAAGGCGCTGGCCCGCGGCATCACCACTGAGAAGGCCGACATGATCGTCGCCTCGACGCCGTTCGCGCTACTGCCGCAAGGCCAGCGGGCGCTTTACGACATCATCAAGGCGCGAGACGCGGCCTTCTACGACCGCTTGCGCAGCGCCGGCTTCGCCATCGATTTCGGCGACGACGAGACCGGGCTCCTGATGAAGGCCTACCGCACCGGCTCGGGCTTCTACATCGACGTCGGCGCCTGCGATCTGATCATCGACGGCGAGATCGGCATCCGTAGCGGCGTCGGGATCAAGTCGCTGACGCCGACAGGCATCTTCTTCGACGACGGCACCGAACTGGCGGCCGACGCAATCATCGCCTGCACCGGCTATCTCTCGATGAACGAAACCGTGGCGGCGATCGTTTCGCGCGAAGTCGCCGACAAGGTCGGGCCGTGCTGGGGGATTGGCTCAGGCGTGGAAGGCGACCCGGGTCCGTGGCAAGGCGAATTGCGCAACATGTGGAAGACGACGGCGCAGCAAGCGCTGTGGTTCCACGGCGGCAATCTGGCGCTGTCCCGCTTCTATTCGAAGTACGTGGCGCTGCAGATCAAGGCGCGCATGGAAGGCGTTGCGACGCCGGTCTATGGAGCGCCGGGGCGAAGCTGTGATCTCCCCCCTTGAGGGGGAGATGGCCGGCAGGCCAGAGGGGGTCGCCGCGCGTCGAGCGCCAACCTCCATCCGTTGCAGGAAGGCGAGCCCGGTCGAACCGACCCCCTCTGTCGCCTTCGGCGACATCTCCCCCTCGAGGGGGGAGATCACCCACGCCCGAAATGCCGGCTCACAACATCGACATGCGTGTCGTGCGCATGCGCTTCGAAGCGCTCGGTTTCGCCGAGATCGTCCACCGCCTCGTTCGGCCACCAGCTGCCGCCGACCACGATGCCGTCCGAGACCAACCTTTGCTCGGCGACCAGCGTGGCGCCGACCGAATCGACAAAGGTGAAGCGGCCCGGACGCAGCCGCAGCACCGCGATGTCCCCGACCGCACCAACCGCAAGCCTGCCGAGATCGGGCCTGGCGATCGCCTCGGCCGGCCGCTGTGTTGCGGCGCGCAGCACTTCGACCAGCGGCATGGCGAGCGCCAGCAGCTTCGACATGCAGACCAGAATGTCGAAGGCGGGACCATCGACACAATAGAGATGCACGTCACTGCTGATCACGTCCGGCGCCAATCCTTCGCTCAGCATCGCTTTGGCCACTTCGAAATCGAACGAGCCCATGCCGTGGCCGATATCGAAGATGACGCCGCGCTCGCGCGCCAGCCGCATGTCCGGCCGCACCGCCCCCGAGGCGAAGACCGGCGCGTTGGGAAACGGCCGGAAGCAGTGGGTGAGGATGTCGCCCTTGCGCAGCCGCGGCAGCACTTCCGAGCGGCCGGGCGGCGGCTCGTCTATATGCGCCATCAGCGGCAGGCCGGCTTTGTCGGCGGCCTCGAGCGCGAGATCGACCGGCGCGATGCCGCTGGTGCCACCGGCGTGGCGACCCGAGCGAACCTTGACGCCGACAACCACGTCCGCGTGCTCGCGCGCCGCCGCCACCGTTTCCCGCGGTTCGCAGAGCCGGAGGTCGCTACACTCGCCGACCGCCACGGTCTGCGAGAAGCCGAAAATGCCGGCAAAGGAAATGTTCACATAGGCCAGGATGCGGACCTTCGAGCGCTCGATGACGTGGCGGCGAAAGCCGAGGAAATTGCCGGCGCCGGCACTTCCGGCATCGATGAAGGTGGTGGTGCCGCTCTTTGCGGCGAGCTGGTCGGCATCGACGCCGAGCGAGGTGCCGCCCCAATAGACATGGCTGTGCAGGTCGATCAGGCCCGGCGCGACGATGGAGCCCGTGGCGTCGATGACGCGCGCGGCACGTTCGAAGGGGATTTCGGCGTCGATCGCGGCGATACGGCCGTCGGCAATCGCCAGATCGCGTTGCGCGTCGAGGCCGGACGCCGGATCGATGAGGCGGCCGCCTTTTATCAGCAGATCGAATTGCATCGCGCCTGTCTCCGCTTGCCCGTCAGGCCGGCCTGTAGGCAACGGCCTCGACCTCGATCTTGATGTCGATCATCAGCCGCGACTCCACTGTCGTGCGCGCCGGCGGGTCTTTCGGGAAATGCCTGGCATAGACGGTGTTGAAAATGCCGAAATCGCGCGCGTCCTCCAGCCAGACCGTCGTCTTGACCACGTCGTCGAGGGTACAGCCGGCCAGCGCCAGTGCCCCCTTGACGTTCGACAGCACCTGCTCGGTCTGTTCGGCGATGCCGCCCTTGACCACCAGCCCGTCGCTGCCGACCGGTACCTGGCCTGAGACATAGACGAAATCGCCGGCCCTGACCGCCGGAGACAACGGCACATGGGATTTTCCAAAACACTGCTTGGGCAAGAAGGCCTCCTGTCTAGGTTCTTTGGATGAACGCGCGATGCTGCGAGAGATAGGGGGCGGTTGCACGCCATCGATCCACATTTTGAAAGCCTATATCGCTTTGCTGCGGTAACGCCAGAACGATCACCGCCCTTGGTGATCCTTCGCGCCCCCCTCTGTCCCGCCAGCGTCTGGACCCGCGACACCAGCCGGCTCAGCGGTCGATCCGCGTCGACAGGATGATCGACGACGACGTGCGCTCGACCCCGTCCATGGCGCCGATCTGGTCGAGAAGCGTGTCGAGATCCCTGATCGACGGCGCCTCGACGATGACGATCATGTCGAAATTGCCGCTGACCGAGTGCAGCCTGCGAACCGGCGCCAGCGCCTGCAGGCTGCGCACCACCTTGTCGGCAAGCTTGGGGGTGACGGTGAGCAGGACATGCGCCCTGACCAGCCCCTGTTCGTAATCCGGCGAAAGCCTGACGCCGTAGCCGGCGATGATGCCGCGCTGTTCCAGCCGCTCGATCCGGCTTTGCACCGTCGTTCGTGAGACGCCGAGCCGCCGCGCCAGTTCGGCGGTCGAGGCGCGCGCATTGATGCGCAGCAGGGAAAGCAGCGCCTGGTCGGCATCGCTGAGCATTTCGACGAACCTTGTCGGCATATTGTGTAAAGAGAGACTGCGTTTAGTACAATCCTACGCTTCCTTTCGACAGGCAAGCTGCGATTCTAACCGTGAATTTAGCATTGGTGCGAGGGACCGGTCATGAAGGAAATCATTGTCGTCGGCGCCGGCAAGATCGGCTCGACCATTGCCGAGATGCTGGCTTCCACGGGCAACTACCATGTCACGCTCGTCGACCGCTCGGCGGCGCAGCTTGGCGCGGCCGAACTGCCTGAAACGGTCGAGACGCTGGAACTCGACATCGAGGCCGCCGGCACCCTCGAAGCGGCCTTGGCCGGCAAGTTCGCCGTGCTCAGCGCCGCGCCCTTCCATCTGACGACGCGCATCGCCGAGGCGGCGGCCAGCGCCGGGGTGCACTATCTCGATCTGACCGAGGACGTCGTCAGCACCAGGCGGGTCAAGGAGCTGGCGCGTTCCGGCAGCAGCGCCTTCATCCCGCAATGCGGGCTGGCGCCGGGCTTCATCTCGATCGTCGCCAACGATCTCGCCAGCCGCTTCGACACGCTGGAAAGCGTGCGCATGCGGGTCGGCGCTCTGCCGCAATACCCGTCGAATGCGCTGAACTACAACCTGACCTGGAGCACCGACGGCGTCATCAACGAATATTGCGAGCCTTGCGAGGCGATCGTCGAAGGCGAGCTGGTCGAAGTGCCGCCGCTCGAGGAGCGCGAGGAGTTCTCGCTCGACGGCGTCACCTACGAGGCGTTCAACACCTCGGGCGGGCTGGGCACGCTGGCCGAAACGCTGAAAGGCAAGGTGCGGACGCTGAACTACCGCACCATCCGCTATCCCGGCCATGCCGCGATCATGAAGGCGCTGCTCAACGATCTCGGCCTGCGCCACCGCCGCGACGTGCTGAAGGACATTTTCGAAAGCGCCCTGCCGGCGACGCTGCAGGACGTGGTCATCGTCTTCGTCACCGTCAGCGGCCGCAAGAACGGCCGTCTGCTGCAGGAAACCTACGCCAACAAGATCTACGCCAGGCGTGTCGGCGAAACGGTGCGCAGCGCCATCCAAATCACCACGGCGTCCGCCATCTGCGCCGTGCTCGACATGCTCGCCGACGGCACCTTGCCGGCAAAGGGCTTCATCAAGCAGGAGGACATCGCGCTCGACGCGTTTCTAGCCAACCGATTCGGCCGCGCCTATGCGCAGCACGAGATGGTTAGCCGGCTTGCGGGGTGAGCTGCGTAATCTCCCCTTGAGGGGGAGATGTCGCCGAAGGCGACAGAGGGGGTCGCCTCGCGTAAAGCGCTAACCTCCATCTGTCGCAAGGGACGTCGCATCCAGTCGAACCGACCCCCTCTGGCCTGCCGGCCATCTCCCCCTCAAGGGGGGAGATCACCTGCCCTCAGACGTGCACCGCCCGCCCCAGCGCCTTCAGCGCCGCCTCCTGAAAACCCTCGCCCTGTGTCGGATGGGCATGGATGGTGCCCGCAATGTCCTCCAGCGTCGCGCCCATCTCCAGCGCCAGCCCAAACGCCGTCGACAGTTCCGACACGCCCTGGCCGACCGCCTGGATGCCGAGCACCAGATGGTTGTCGGCGCGGGCAACGACCCGGACGAATCCGTCCTCGCCCAACTTCGTCATCGCCCGGCCATTGGCGGTGAAGGGAAACAGTCCGACCTTGATCTCGCCACTGGTCTTGGCCTCCTCCGGCGACAGGCCTGCGGTGACCAGCTCCGGATCGGTGAAGCAGACAGCCGGGATCGCTCGTCTGTCCCAGCTGCGCTTGTGGCCGGCGACGATCTCGGCGACCATTTCACCCTGCGCCATCGCCCGGTGCGCCAGCATCGGCTCGCCGGTGACGTCGCCAATGGCAAAGATGCCACGCATCGAGCTGCGGCACTGGTCATCGATGCGGATGAAGGGTCCGGCCATGTCGAGGTCGATCTGCTCCAACCCCCAGCCTTCGGTCACCGGCTTCCGACCGACCGTGACCAGGACCTTGTCGGCAGCAATCTTGCCGTTCTTGCCGCCATTCGTCTCGACCAGCAGCGCGTCGCGCTTAGTGGACAGCCCCTTGGCCTTGGCGTTCACGAGCACCTCGATGCCGAGTTCGGCCAGCCGCTTCACCACCGGCCGGGTCAGTTCCGCATCGTATTGCGCCAGCACGCGCGGCAACGCCTCGACCACGGTCACCTTGGCGCCCAGCTTGGCAAAGGCGATGCCGAGTTCCAGCCCGATATAGCCGCCGCCGACCACCGCCAGCCTCTCCGGAACTTCGCTCAGCGCCAGCGCCTCGGTCGACGAAATCACCGGCCCACCGAATGGCAGCGATGGCAGTTCGACCGGCGCCGAGCCGGTCGCGATCACCACCGTTTCGGCGCGGATCACCTGCATGCCGATCTCGGTCTCGACGGCAACGGTCTTGCCGTCGCGAAATGTCGTCCAGCCATGCACCGTCTTCACGCCCGCTTTCTTCAGCAGACCGGCGACACCGTTGTTCAGCCGGCTAACGATGCCATCTTTCCAGGCAATGGTCGCGGCGAGATCAAGCGATGGTGCTGCGACCGTTATGCCGAGTGGACTTTTGCCGCCGGCCATGTGCGAGAGCTTCTCGAACTCTTCGGCCGCATGGATCAGCGCCTTGGACGGGATGCAGCCGACATTGAGGCAAGTGCCGCCGGGCTTGGCGGCCTCGACAATCACCGTGTCGATGCCAAGTTGCCCGGCGCGGATGGCGCAGACATAGCCGCCGGGACCGGCGCCGATGACGAGCAGCTTGCAGGAGATTTCCTTCATCATGTCGCTCTAGCTCCTCGGCAAGCTGGAGGGACAGCACCCCCCTCTGCCCTGCCGGGCATCTCCCCCGCAAGGGGGGAGATCAGCAGCTTCGACGCCCCGCTTACTCCTGCGACATTGGAGATTGGCGAAGGCCGGGAAGGCAGCCAATCTCCCCCCTTGCGGGGGAGATGCCCGGTAGGGCAGAGGGGGGTGGGAAGGATCGCTACTGTTCTCATTCTGCGCTGCTGCCCATTACCTCAATCCACAAAAATCAGCGCCGGCGTCTCCAGCAACGCCTTGATCCGCTGGATGAACACCGCCGCGTCCCAGCCGTCGACGACGCGGTGGTCGAAGCTGGAGGACAGGTTCATCATCTTGCGCGGGATGAACTGGGTGCCATCCCATACCGGCCGCACCATCATCTTGTTGACGCCGACGATCGCCACTTCCGGGTGGTTGATCACGGGTGTCGTCGCCACGCCGCCCATGGCGCCGAGCGAGGTGATGGTGATGGTCGAGCCCGAGAGCTCGTCGCGCGTCGCCGTTCCGGACTTTGCCGCTTCGGCCAGCCTGACAACCTCGGCTGCGCAATCCCAGATGTCGCGCGCCTCGGCGTGCTTGACCACCGGCACCATCAGCCCCGAAGCCGTCTGCGCGGCGATGCCGATATGGACGCCGCCATGCTGGTGGACGATGCCGGCTTCGTCGTCGAACAGCGCGTTGACATTGGGCTGGTCGGCGATTGCCTTGACCATCGCCCGCATCAGGAACGGCAGCAGCGTCAGCTTCGGCCTGTCCCCGCCCGGCCGCTTCTCCTTGTTGAGCGCGGCGCGCAAATCCTCGAGCGCGGTGACGTCGATCTCCTCGACATAGGTGATGTGCGGGATGCGCGACTTGGCCAGCGTCATCTTTTCGGCGATCTTTCGCCTGAGCCCGACTATCTTGATGTCCTCGACCGCCTCGTTGCGGGCGAGGCCAAGGGCCTTCGCGAGCTGCGGTCCGCGTGCCAGGAACGCGTCGATGTCCTCGTGCTGGATACGGCCGGCCGGGCCGGTTCCCGGGACGTGCCGAAGGTCGATGCCGGCCTCTTTCGCCCTGAGGCGGACGGCCGGCGAGGCCAGTGGCTTTTCGCCCTCTGGGCGCGCCGCTCCGGACGTCGCAGTACCCCCACCCCTAACCCCTCCCCACAAGGGGGAGGGGGATTCTGTCCGCGCCACACCTGCGTTCCCGTTTCTTGGAGCAAGCTCAGGCGAGAGCGAGGGGCGCGGGGCATCGGCTTTGGCGGCCGTGACGCGTCCCCCTCCCCCTTGTGGGGTGGGGTCAGGGGTGGGGGTACGCTTGGCGCCCGCCTCAACGTCCCGTGGCGGCTTGACGTTACCCTCGCCCGCCACCTTCAACCTGACAATCGGTGAGCCGATCGCCACCGTGTCGCCGATCTCGGCGCCCAACCAGACGATTTCGCCATCGACGGGCGAAGGAATCTCGACCGTCGCCTTGTCGGTCATGACAGCGGCAAGCACGGCATCCTCGCGCACGAGATCGCCGACCTTGACCTGCCATTCGACGAGCTCGGCCTCGGCGACGCCTTCGCCGACATCGGGCAGCTTGATGACATATTCGCCCATCGTCTTCCCCCTTAGGCTTCCATCGTTTCGACGAGCGCGCGGCCTAGCCGGGCCGGACCGGGAAAATAGTCCCACTCCTGCGCATGCGGATAGGGCGTGTCCCAGCCGGTGACCCGCGCCACCGGCGCTTCCAGATGGTAGAAGCAGTTCTCCTGCACCAGCGCCGAAAGTTCGGCGCCGAAGCCGGATGTCAGCGTCGCCTCATGCACGATCACACAGCGCCCGGTCTTGTTGACCGAGGCGACGATCGTCTCGAGATCCAGCGGCAGCAGCGTCCTCAGATCGATGATCTCGGCATCGATGCCGGTCTCCTCGGCGGCCGCCTGGGCGACATAGACCATCGTGCCATAGGCAAGCACGGTGACCGCAGCGCCCGGCCGCCGGATCACGGCCTTGCCGAGCGGCACGGTGTAATGGCCATCGGCGACTTCGCCGAGCTCATGTTTCGACCATGGCGTTACCGGCCGCTCGTGATGACCATCGAAGGGGCCGTTGTAGAGCCGCTTCGGTTCCAGGAAGATCACCGGGTCGGGATCCTCGATCGCCGCGATCAGCAGGCCCTTGGCGTCGTGCGGATTGGACGGAACCACGACTTTCAGCCCAGAGACGTGGGTGAACAGCGCCTCCGGGCTCTGGCTGTGGGTCTGGCCGCCGAAGATACCGCCGCCGGTCGGCATTCTCACGACGATCGGGCAGGTGAAATCACCGTTCGACCGGTAGCGCAGCCGCGCCGCTTCCGAGACGATCTGGTCATAGGCCGGATAAACATAGTCGGCAAACTGCACCTCGACGCAAGGCTTCAGCCCGTAGGCCGCCATGCCGATCGCCGCGCCGACAATCCCGGATTCGCTGATCGGCGCATCGAAGCAGCGGCTCTTGCCGTATTTCGCCTGCAGGCCTTGCGTGCAGCGGAAAACGCCGCCGAAGAAACCGACATCCTCGCCGAACACGATGACGCGTTCGTCGCGCGCCATCGACACGTCCATGGCGTCGCGGATCGCCTCGATCATGGTCCGCCGCGGCATGGTCAGACCCCGGCCTGTTGGCGCTGGCGCCGGAGATGCGGCGGCATCTCGGCATAGACGCCCTCGAACATGTCGCGGGCCGAGGGCTTGCCGCCGGCATGCAGCGTGCCATGGCGCTCGGCCTCCCGCTGCGCCGAAATCACCGTGTCGAGGATTTCCGCCTCGGCCTGGGCGTGGCGTTCATCCGACCAGACGCCGCGCTGGATGAGATGGTTCTTCAGCCTGACGATCGGGTCGCCGAGCGGCCAGGCATCGGACTCTGCCTTCGGCCGGTAAGCGGACGGGTCGTCGGAGCTCGAATGGGCGCCGACGCGGTAGGTGACGTATTCGATCAGCGTCGGCCCGAGATTGCTGCGCGCCCGTTCCGCGGCCCATTTGGCCACCGCGTGGACGGCGAGATAGTCGTTGCCGTCGACGCGCAGCGACGGAATGCCGAAGCCGAGCCCGCGCGCGGCGAACGTGCCGGAGCCGCCGCGGGCGATGCCCTGGAACGTCGAAATCGCCCACTGGTTGTTGACGACATTGAGCACGACCGGCGCCTTGTAGGTCGAGGCGAAGACCAGCGCCGAATGGAAGTCGGACTCGGCGGTCGAGCCGTCGCCGATCCAGGCGGCGGCGATCTTTGAATCGTTGCTGATTGCCGAGGCCATCGCCCAGCCGACCGCCTGGATATACTGCGTCGCCAGATTGCCGGAGATCGAGAAGAAGCCGTGCTCCTTCGACGAATACATGATCGGCAATTGCCGCCCTTTCAGCGGATCGGCCTCGTTCGAATAGATCTGGTTCATCATCGTGACCATCGGGTAGCCGTCGGCGATGAGCAGGCCGGCCTGCCGATAGGTCGGAAAATTCATGTCGCCCCGCGACAGCGCCTTGCGGAAGGCGCAGCTCACCGCCTCTTCGCCGAGATGCTGCATGTAGAAAGAGGTCTTGCCCTGGCGCTGCGCCATCTGCATGCGCGCATCGAAGCTGCGCAGCGTCACCATATGACGTAGCCCCTCCAGCAGCTCTTCATCGGAAAGCAGGCCGGCCCATGGCCCGACGGCCTCGCCAGCGCGGTTCAGCACGCGAATGATCGAGAACGCCAGATCGCGGATGGTACGCGGATCGACGTCGATCTCGGGACGCGGCACTGAGCCGGCCTTGGGGATGGTCACGTCTGAAAAATCCGGCGTTCCGCCCGGCCGCACCTCCGGCTCCGGAACATGGAAACGCAACATTCCGGCATCGGCCATGATCTCGGTTCCTCCACTGTTGCCTGGCCAGGATATTTGCACATCCACGCCGCCAGACCAGTGCGAATTCGTCGGGGAAGCCTTCGGTCCTTCGGACCCGGCCGATGCAGCCTCCCGCGCACAAGATGAAGATATGTCTGCGAAATTTCTTGTCGATGTTGGACGGCAGCACGCAACTTAGCAGAAATTTGCCGACGATTGCCGCAACAGACGATATGTCCCGGGGTGAGCTTGCCTTTGACGAGCCCGCGCTTCCAGCGATTCAAGTTGCGCCCACCATCCAGGACCCTATCCTGACAGGATCGTTTTGAGAGAGGTGGGAATGCAAGGCAGATCGAGGGCCGTCGTCGCTTTGGCGATTGTAGCTTTTCTGGTTGGATCCGGTCGACCAACTTTCGCTCAGTCGGACGATTGCATCGGCACGTACCATCGCACGAGGGATGCTGCCTGCATTGACCGGCTCATCACAACCTTGGATCAAGCTCCGTCCGGCGCTGAAAACGGAACGATAACCGGTTTTTTCGCTGCATTGTTCGACGGCTCGCCGGAGATGCGACGAAAACTGCTGGATGGCGTGCCCTCCGATCGCGCGGCTGACCTTTATCTGGCCGCTCTGCACAAGGCTGGTCTCACGGACGAAGCGCGGCGTTTCGCGTCGAGCCGAAAGCTGGATGATGCAGCATCCGCCGGTGCCATCCCTTTGAAAACGTTGACACCTCTCTTTGTCCCGTTGGACAATGATCTGCTGCTTGGCGCCTATATGGCGACAGGAGACTTGTCCTACATAGATCATATTCTGGAAAATCTTCGAACCAGCCGTGACGGCATCGCGGCGGACGCAATCCGTATCGGCCTTGTTATGGGGAAATTCGGGGGTGTGGTGGCTCCAGGTCGCCCCGAGAATATCATGATTGTCGCTGCGTGCCGGAAATATGGGTGTCCCAAGAGCCAGGCATCAAAAGATATGATGCGTGTGATGACGGTGGCATCGGCTGTATGGGCTATACGGTCGCTGGCGAAGAATGACGTTGCAATCAAACAGGAACTCGATCGCTTTTTCCAAAACGACTCGCGTTTGGCCGCCATTTTCGCAAGAGAGCAGAACGCCTTCACAAATTATCTGGCCTCAGTGACTTTGTGGTCAGTCGAGAAAGACAAATCGCTTGACGCGGCAATGACGGACTACGAACGCCTCGGTGATGCCGATAGCTCGTTCAAGCCTGATAGTCCCGAGAACAAGAACTAGCAGGCCGGCGCCCGTGGTTCACCTCGCGCCCGCGTCATGCTAATCAGCGCCAATGGCACAGAAGAAAGCATACGAGGTCGATTCATGGCTCGCGAAGCCGGATCCGCGCGTCTCGATCGTGTTGCTTTACGGTCCCGATCGCGGGCTGGTTGCCGAGCGGGCAAAGGCCTTTGCCGGCAAGACCGGCCTGCCGCTTGACGATCCGTTCTCGGTGGTCAGGCTGGACGGTTCGGAGGTCGAACGCGACGAGGGCCGCCTGCTCGACGAGGCCCGCACCGTGCCGATGTTTTCGGAGCGGCGCCTGCTATGGGTGCGCAATGCCGGCGCCCAGAAGGCGCTTGCTGACGACGTCAAGGCGCTGACGTCGGAGCCCGCGCGGGATGCCATCATCCTCATCGAGGCCGGCGACCTGAAGAAGGGCGTCGGCCTGCGCGCCGTGGTGGAGGCGGCGGACAATGCCATGGCATTGCCTTGCTATGCCGATGAAGCCAGGGATATCGATACGGTCATCGACGACGAATTGCGCAAGGCCGGCATGTCGATGACACTGGAGGCGCGGCAGGCGCTGCGCCGCAATCTCGGCGGCGACCGGCTGGCCTCGCGCGGCGAGATCGAAAAGCTGGTGCTTTATGCGCATGGCCAGCCCGAAATCGGCCTCGATGACGTCAAGGCGACGTCTGGCGATGTCTCCGGCCTCTCCTTCGACGCGGCGGTCGACGCCCTGCTCGAAGGCAGGATCGCCGACTTCGACAGCGCCTTCACCCGCCATTGCCAGTCTGGCGGCCAGCCCTTCCTGGTGCTTTCATCGGCGATGCGGCAGTTGCAGGCGATCCAGGCCATGCGCGGCCAGATGGACGCCGGCGGCCGCAATGCCGCTTCGGTCGTTGCCGCGGCGCGCCCGCCGGTTTTTTTCTCGCGGCGCAAGCTGGTGGAGAAAGCCCTCGAACGGTGGAGCAGCGAAGGGCTCGGCCGCGCACTCAACCGTCTGCAGACGGCGATCCTGCAGACACGCCGGCGGCCGGATCTGTCGGTCGCGCTGGCACGCCAGGCGCTGCTCGGCATTGCCGTGGAGAGCGCAAGGCTGGCGCAGCGCACCTGATCTCCCCCCTTGAGGGGGAGATGTCGCCGAAGGCGACAGAGGGGGTCGCAGCGCGTGGAACACCAGCCCCTTCCGCGACGACAGACGACGTGGGCGCTTGATGTGAGACGACCCCTTCTGGCCTGCCGGCCATCTCCCCCTCAAGGGGGGAGATTAATTACTTCGACGATTTCGCCAATGACCGGCGCCTTAGAAAAAACGTTACTTGCCGGCTAAAGACCTCGACGTTTTGGCAACCCTACTCCCGCTTCAGCCTTCGGCAAAGCTCGTCGAGCTGCTCCAGCGTCCGATAGGCGACGCTGATCACGCCGCCGCGCTGGTTGTGCTCGATCGTGACGATCATGCCGATAGTATTGGTCATCAGCTTTTCCAGCGCCAGCGTGTCGGCATCCTTTTGCGGCGGGGGCGCAGGCTGGCGCTTTGCCGTCGGCGCGCCGACCGGCATCTGCGCCAAAGCTTCGGCCTGGCGCACCGAAAGCCCCTCGTCGATGATCCGCTTGGCAAGCCCGGCCGGGTCGTCGGCCGTCACCAGGGTGCGGGCATGGCCGGCCGAGAGCGCGCCGTCGACCAGCATGTCGCGAATGACGTCGGGCAGCTTGAGCAGTCTCAGTGTATTGGCGACATGGCTGCGGCTCTTGCCGATCACCTGGCCGAGATCGGCCTGCGTATAGCCGTGGTCGTCGATCAGCTGCTGGTAGCCCAATGCTTCCTCGACCGGGTTGAGGTCGGTGCGCTGGACGTTTTCGATGATCGCAAGCTCTAGCGCCGTGCGATCGTTGACGTCGCGTACGATGATCGGGATTTCGGTCAGCCCGGCGCGTTGCGCCGCACGCCAGCGACGCTCGCCGGCGATGATCTCGTAGCGGCCTGTTTGGGTTTTCGACGGCCGCGCCACCACCGGCTGCACCACGCCATGCTCGCGGATCGACTGGGCGAGGTCGGTCAGGTCGGCGTCGCCAAAATGCCGGCGCGGGTTCTTCGGGTTGGGGCTGAGGAACTCGATCGGCACCTTGCCGTCGGCCGTCAGCCCGGGCTTTTCCGGAGCCGCCGGGCGATCGATTTCGCCGATCAGCGCCGCCAGTCCCCGTCCCAATCTTTTTCTCGAAGGGTCTTCGTTCATCGTCCGTCCAGATCGTTTCGGTATCGAATTCGGCTTATCGTTCAGGCGGCCCGCAATTTGCGCTCGCGACGGATCACTTCCGAAGCAAGCTGCAGATAGGCCTGGCTGCCCGAGCATTTGAGGTCGTAGAGAATCGCCGGCTTGCCATAGGACGGCGCCTCGGAAACACGGACATTGCGCGGGATGACGGTCTGGTAGACCTTGTCGCCCATATGCGCCCGGACATCCTGCACCACCTGGTTGGCGAGATTGTTGCGCCCGTCGAACATGGTCAGCACGATGCCCTGGATCGTCAGGTCGGGGTTGATCGAACGGCGCACCTGCTCGACCGTCTCCAAAAGCTGGCTCAGGCCCTCCAGCGCGAAAAACTCGCACTGCAGCGGCACCAGCACCGAATCGGCCGCAGCCATCGAATTCAGTGTCAACAGGTTGAGCGAGGGCGGGCAGTCGATCAGCACATAGCCGAATTTGGCCGAGCGCTCGGCCGAAGCCCGTAGCGCGTTGCGCAGCCGCAGAACCCGATCCGGCGCCGAGGCGATTTCCATCTCGATGCCGAGCAGGTCGAGCGTCGACGGCACGATCGACAGGCCTGGCACCGCCGTCGGGATCGCGGCTGCTTCGAGATCGAGCTCGCCGGTCAGCACATCATAGGAGGATACGGTGCGGTCGCGCCGGTCGATGCCAAGCCCGGTGCTGGCATTGCCCTGCGGGTCGAGATCGACGATCAGCACCTGTTCGCCTATGGCTGCCAGCGCGGTGGCCAGATTGATGGCGGTTGTCGTCTTGCCGACGCCGCCCTTCTGGTTGGCGACGGTGATGATTCGGGGGCCGTTCTTCATCATGGGTCTATGCCAGAAATTCATTTGGGTCGCCGGTCACAAGCCAGGGAGCTGTCGCAAGTCGGATACTTCGAGAATGACGCCCTGCGCGTCGGTTGCACTGGCATGTTCTACCAGATCGAAAGACCATCGTTGAGCGCTTTCTGCCACTTCGGCGCGGTAATCCCGGCCTTTGTGAAACAGGCCGCGTGCGCCCTTCGTCAGCCATGGGGCAGCCAGGTCGAGCAAGGCCGGCAGCGAAGCAAGCGCCCTGGCCGTGACGATTTGCGGTGCAGGAACAAGACGATAGCTGTCGTCTATGCGTCGCGCGATGACCTTGGCGGGCAGGCTGAACTGGCCGACGACCGCTTGCTGGAACGATGCTTTTTTGCGGTTGCTTTCAACCAGGTCGATGCCGGCGCCTTCCCGCTCGACCAGCAGAAAGGCCAGCACGAGGCCGGGAAACCCGCCGCCGGAGCCGAGATCGACCCAGCGCTTCGCCTCTGGTTTGATTCGCGCCAGCTGCGCGCTGTCGAGGATGTGGCGGCCCCAGACATCGTCCTGCGTCGATTGCGCGGCCAGATTGATCCGGCGATTCCATTTCTGGAAGACGGCCTCGAACTCGACCAGACGATCGAATGTTTCACGTGAAACCGGGCCCGCTGCCGCTTGCAGGTTTGCCCAGGACGCAGCGCTCACGCGACCTGCTTTCGCGCGGCCGCCTCGGCATTGCGCACATGCGCGACAATAATCGCCAGCGCCGCCGGCGTCATGCCTTCCATGCGTTGCGCGTCGGCAATGGAGCGAGGCTGGCGTGCCAGCATCTTCTGCTTCAACTCGTTCGACAGGCCGGGAACAGAAGCAAAGTCGAGCGACTCGGGAATAAGCCGGCTCTCCTCATGCCTGATCTGCGCTACGTCGGCCTGCTGGCGGTCGAGATAGACAGAATATTTGGCTTCCGTTTCAAGACGTTCGGCCGTTTTGACGTCGATCGCCGCGAACGCTGGTTCGATGCGGGCCAGCCAGGCGATATCGACACCGGGATGGGCCAGCAACTCATATGCCGAGCGACGGACGCCGTCCCGATTGATCTCGAGCCCATGGCGCGCCGCCTCATTGGGGGTCATCGTGATGCCGAGGGCGAGCTGTCGCACTTTCTCAAGGTCTTGCATGACATTGCTGAACCGCTGCATTCGCTCGGGCGAGGCGATCCCCAGTCTCATCGCCAGCGGCGTCAGCCGCTCATCGGCATTGTCGGCCCGCAACGACAGCCGGAACTCGGCCCGCGAGGTGAACATGCGGTACGGTTCGGCGATGCCGCGGCTGGTCAAATCGTCGACCATCACGCCGATATAGGCTTCGGTGCGGCTCAGCACGATTTCATCGCTCGCCGACGCCTTGCGCGCTGCATTCAAGCCGGCAAGCAACCCTTGCGCGCCGGCCTCCTCATAGCCGGTTGTGCCGTTGATCTGGCCGGCGAGGAAAAGCCCGCCTATCCGCCTGGTTTCCAACGTTGGCTTGAGCTCGCGCGGGTCGACATGGTCATATTCGATGGCATAGCCCGGCTGCAGCATGGTTGCCCGCTCCAGCCCCGGAATGGTCTTCAGGATGTCCAGTTGCACATCTTCCGGCAGCGAGGTCGAGATGCCGTTCGGGTAGACCGTGTCGTCGTCCAGCCCTTCCGGCTCCAGAAAAATCTGGTGGCCCTCGCGGTCGCCGAACTTGACGATCTTGTCTTCGATCGACGGGCAATAACGCGGCCCGACGCCTTCGATTGACCCCGAATACATGGCCGAGCGGCCGAGATTGGCGCGAATCAGCTCATGCGTGGCATTGGTCGTTCGGGTAATGCCGCAATGGATCTGGGGGTTTTGAATGCGCTCGGTGAGCAGCGAGAACGGCACGGGGTCTTCGTCCGCCGCCTGGCTCTCCAGTGACGCCCAATCGATCGTCCTGCCGTCCAGCCGCGGCGGCGTGCCGGTCTTCAGCCGCCCGAGCTTGAAGCCGGCGCGGCTCATCGTCGCCGACAGACCGATGCTCGCCTGCTCGTTCATGCGGCCGGCGACGATCTTCTTTTCGCCGATATGGATCAGCCCGCGCAAAAAAGTGCCGGTCGTCAGCACCACAGCGCCGCAGGCGAGCCGGCTTCCGTCCGCCAACAGCACCGCCGCGATGCGCCCATCGTCGATTTCCCCGTCATAGATTTCGAAATCCAGCACCTCGCCTTCGACAACCTCGAGACCGGTCTGTTGGCGAATCGCCGCTTGCATGGCGAGCCGATAGAGCTTTCTGTCGGCTTGCGTGCGGGGACCACGCACCGCCGGCCCTTTGCGGCGGTTGAGCAGCCGGAACTGGATGCCGGCCGCATCGGCGACGCGCCCCATCAGCCCGTCCATGGCATCGATCTCGCGAACAAGATGGCCCTTGCCGAGGCCGCCAATCGCCGGATTGCAGGACATCACACCGATCGTGTCGAAGCGCAGCGTCACCAGCGCCGTTCTGGCGCCAGCCCGCGCGGCAGCACTGGCCGCCTCGCACCCAGCATGGCCGCCGCCCACCACAACCACATCATAGTGATTGGTCATTTCAGAATCCCGAATTCAAGTGGACCGACACATGTCCCCGGAGGCACGCGCTGTCAAGGACAGGGGACTGTTCGTTTCACGTGAAACAATCCCATCTGCGTGGGTTGGGAGTTGTTTCACGTGAATCACGGCCCCGGTTCCTTCGCCAGAGGATCTGATTTTGTCCGACACTTTAGATTAGAAGAATGTCCGCGTTGGTTGCCAGCTTTACTTCACCGAAGCGAAGCGGACCACAGTCCCTGCGATCTGCAGCGCGAGGAACCTAGCAGACGTTGGAGGGGACAGCGCCAGCGTTCCGTCTCCATCGCTGTGTGCTCCTTCCCCAATGTTTCACGTGAGTCATTTCCCAATACAGAACTGCGAAAAAATCACATCGAGCATATCCTCCACATCGACCGCCCCAACGATTCGTCCGAGCCGATCCGCCGCCAGGCGCAGTTCCTCGGCCCGCAGCTCCTGCCCGCGCTCGCCCCCCGTGACAGCCGCAACCAGGAACCGTTTCGTCTCATTGAGCAGCTCGACGTGCCGCAGCCGAGACGGCAGGATATCGCCGGCCTTGCCGATCTGCGCTGCGGCACGACGCCCGATCTCGTCCAGCAGTTCGGCCAAACCCGTGCCGTCCCGCGTCGAGATAGCGAAATCATAGTGCGCCGAGGGCGAGGGCGATTTGGTCCCAAACAGGTCAATTTTTGTTCCGACCCTCAGCGCCGGCATGTCGCCCGGCAGCACACCGATCGCGACTGGCTCCGCCAGATCCTCCAGCAGCAACAGCAGATCCGCACTGTGCGCCTTGGTCCTGGCCTTCTCGATGCCGATCGCCTCGATCAAGCCTGGCGCTTCGCGCAGACCGGCGGTGTCGGTTACCCTGACCCGCATCCCTTCAAGGTCCAGTACCACCTCGAGCAGGTCGCGGGTCGTGCCCGGCTCGTCGGTCACGATCGCCGCTTCGCGCCGCGCCAAGGCGTTGAACAGGCTGGATTTGCCGGCATTCGGCGCGCCGAGGATCACGACTTCGAACCCGTCGCGAATGATTTCGGCTGCGCGGAAGCCGGCGACATGGCGCTCTATTTCCTCGATCATCGCCCGGACATCCGACCAGACCGTATCGGCGACCGAGCCCGGCACGTCATCCTCGTCGGCAAAGTCGATCTCGGCCTCGATCATCGCGCGGGCGTGGATCAGCCGTCGGCGCCAGCCCAGATAGAGGTCGCTCTGCACGCCTTCGGCGTTGTGCACGGCAAAGCGCCGCTGCGCCTCTGTCTCGGCGTTGATGAGATCGGCCAGCGCCTCGGTCTCGACCAGGTCGAGCTTGCCGTTGAGAAAGGCGCGGCGGGTGAATTCGCCAGGCTCGGCATGCCTGACGCCATCGAAGGAGGCGATGGTTTCCAGCATCCTCGCCACGACGGCGCGCCCGCCATGCACATGGAACTCTGCAACGTCCTCGCCGGTAAAACTGTCGGGACCGGCAAAGAAGACGACCAGGCCGCTGTCCAGCACCGATCCGTCGGGCGCCCGGAGCTTGCGATAGGTGGCAACGCGGTTCGGCACCGTCGATCCGGCAATCGTTTCGATAGCGAATCGACTCTGCGATCCTGAAATCCGGATCACTGCAATGCCGGCCGGCAGGCGCCCGCTCGACAGCGCCACGATGGAGTCTTTTGAAATCATTTGCCCGCTCTGCCGAAGCGCCCTAGCTATGCCTGTTCAATCCGCCATCGAGTAGCGCCGTTGACATTGCCTGCACAAAACCTGCTCGCCGAAGAGGCCAGCCCCTATCTGCAGCAGCACAGCGGCAATCCGGTGCACTGGCGGCCATGGTCGCCCGCCGCTTTGGCCGAAGCAAAGGCGCTGCAGCGTCCGATCCTGCTCTCTGTCGGCTACGCCGCCTGCCACTGGTGCCACGTCATGGCGCATGAGAGCTTCGAGAACGACGACGTCGCCGCCGTCATGAACCGTCTCTTCGTCAATATCAAGGTCGACCGCGAGGAGCGCCCCGACATCGACCAGATCTACATGGCGGCGCTGTCCTCGATGGGCGAGCAGGGCGGCTGGCCGCTGACCATGTTCCTGACCCCGGACGGCAAGCCGTTCTGGGGCGGCACTTACTTTCCGCGCGAGGCCCGCTACGGCCGGCCGGGCTTCGTCCAGGTGCTGGAGGCGGTAGACAAGGCTTGGCGGGAGAAGAAAGAAAGCCTTAACCAAAGTGCCGACGGTTTGACTACGCATGTCGAGACGCGGCTGGCGGGCAGCCATGGCAAGGCCGTGCTCGACCGCGGCATGCTGGCAAAGCTCGCCAACGGCATTGACGGCATGATCGACCGCGATTTGGGCGGCCTGCGCGGCGCGCCGAAATTCCCCAACGCGCCGTTCATGCAGAGCCTCTGGCTGTCCTGGCTGCGCGACGGCGCAGCTTCCCACCGCGACGCCGTTCTCCTCAGCCTCGAAAAGATGCTGGCCGGCGGCATCTACGACCATATTGGCGGCGGTCTCAGCCGCTACTCGACCGACGCCGAATGGCTGGTGCCGCATTTCGAAAAAATGCTCTACGACAATGCCCAGCTCATCCGCTTGTGCAATTGGGCCTATGCGTCAACCGGCAAGGAATTGTTCCGGCTGCGAATCGAAGAGACGATTGCCTGGCTGTTGCGCGAAATGCGGGTCGAGGGCGGCGCTTTTGCCGCCAGCCTCGATGCCGATAGCGAGGGCGAGGAGGGGTTGTTCTACACCTGGAGCAGGGATGAGCTCGAAGCCGCCCTCCGCGACGATTCAGCCTTGTTTTTCAAATACTTCACGCTTGCCGGTCCGCATGGCTGGGAGGGCAAGCCGATCATTTGCCAGACTGATGCTCAACAGGCGCAAAGCGTCGTCGATCGTGCCCTTCTGGTTCCGCTCAAGCAAAGGCTGCTGGCGGCAAGGGAACAGCGCGTTCGGCCCGGGCGTGACGGCAAGGCCCTGACCGACTGGAACGGCTTGATGATCGCAGTCCTTGCCGAGGCCGGGCGGTCGCTTGGCCGATCCGACTGGATCGAAGTGGCGGCAGCGGCCTTTGCCGCAATTGCGGGCGCCGGACGTGATAATCGCCTGCCGCATTCGATGCTCGGCGCAAAGAGGCTGTTCCCGGCTCTATCGAGCGACTATGCCGCCATGGCCAATGCCGCCTTCTCGCTGTTCGAGGCGACAGGCAGTCCGGATTACATCGCCCAAGGCAGGAAATTCATTGAGCAACTCGATCTCTGGCACCGCGACAGCGACAAGACCGGCTACTATCTGACCGCGTCCGACAGCGGGGATGTGCCGATCCGCATCCGCGGCGATGTCGACGAAGCCATTCCTTCCGCTACCGGCCAGATCATCGAAGCCCTGGTCCGATTGTCGTCGCTTTCGGGCGATCTCGAACTCTGGGAGAAAGCCTGGACAGTCGCAGAGCACGCGGGCGGGCGGGCGGAGCACCAGGGCTACGGCCAGGCGGGAATAGTCAATGCCTGTGCCCTGGCGCTGGAGCCGCTGAAACTGGTGATCGTGGATAGACCGGAGAATCCAAGGCTTGTTCCGGTTGCGAATCGAAATCCAGACCCCCGTCGGGTGGACATCGTCGTGCCTGTTGGCTCGGCGACAAATCTGCCGGCCTTGCCAGGTGGCGTCCTGCCGCCAACGGCCGAGCCCGGCGCCTGGCTGTGCACCGGGCAGGTTTGCCTGCCGGTGATAATGGAAGCTGAAGAGCTGGAAGGGTTATTGCGGCGAAGATAGAATTCGTCATCCTATGGCGAAGCAAGGAGCGAAGCGACGCAGCGCAGACCATAGGATCCATGCCGTGACTTTCGCGCGCTCCAACGGCGCAGATTCTGCCCCGCTGCTTTCTCCGGTAGACCTCACGGCATGGATCCTCGGGTCAAGCCCGAGGATGACGAAGGCAACGGCCAGCCCGCAACCTTACGTATTCATCGAATCGAAGAAATCCGCGTTGGTCTTGGTCTGCTTGAGCTTGTCGATGAGGAACTCGATGGCGTCGGTCGTTCCCATAGGCGCCAGGATGCGGCGCAGCACGAAGATCTTCTGCAGGTCCTGGCGCGGAACCAGCAGGTCTTCCTTGCGGGTGCCGGACTTGAGGATGTCCATGGCCGGATAGATGCGCTTGTCCGCCACCTTGCGGTCGAGCACGATTTCCGAATTGCCGGTGCCTTTGAACTCTTCGAAGATGACCTCGTCCATGCGGCTGCCGGTATCGATTAGCGCCGTGGCGATGATGGTCAGTGAACCGCCTTCCTCGATATTGCGGGCAGCACCGAAGAAGCGCTTCGGCCGCTGCAGCGCGTTGGCGTCGACACCACCGGTCAGCACCTTGCCGGATGACGGCACGACGGTGTTGTAGGCGCGGCCTAGGCGGGTGATCGAATCCAGCAGGATGACGACGTCGCGGCCGTGCTCGACCAGGCGCTTGGCTTTTTCGATGACCATTTCGGCAACCTGGACGTGGCGCACCGCCGGCTCGTCGAAGGTCGAGGAGACAACCTCGCCCTTCACCGAGCGCTGCATGTCGGTGACTTCCTCCGGCCGCTCGTCGATCAGAAGCACGATCAGGTAGCATTCCGGATGGTTGGTGGTAATCGAATGGGCGATGTTCTGCAGCAGCACCGTCTTGCCGGTGCGCGGCTGCGCCACGATCAGCGCGCGCTGGCCCTTGCCGAGCGGCGCCACCAGGTCGATGACGCGCGCCGAAATGTCCTTGGAGGTCGGAACCTCCATTTCCATCTTCAGCCGCGAGGTCGGATAAAGCGGCGTCAGATTGTCGAAATGGATCTTGTGGCGGATTTTTTCCGGGTCGTCGAAATTGATCGTGTTGACCTTGAGCAGCGCGAAATAGCGCTCGCCCTCTTTCGGGCTGCGGATCGGGCCTTCGACCGTATCGCCGGTCTTCAGCGAGAACCGCCGGATCTGCGAGGGTGAAATATAGATGTCGTCGGGACCTGGCAAATAGTTGGCATTGGCAGAGCGCAGGAAACCAAAACCGTCCTGCAGCACTTCGACGACGCCGTCGCCGATGATCTCGATATCCTGGGTCGCCAGCCTCTTCAGGATCGCGAACATCAGCTCCTGCTTGCGCATGACGCTGGCGTTCTCGACCTCGAGCGATTCCGCATAAGCGATCAGCTCTGGTGGCTTCTTGTTCTTGAACTCTGTGAGTTTCATTTCTTGCATCATTAGACGGACTCTGAGTAAGCTTTGGGAAAAATATCGGCGGGATGCGACAAATGCCGGGCGCGGCCGAAGCGATAAATGGGCGGCGCATGACGGGAAGGAAGACCCGTCTTTTATCGTCGGTCGGTTGAAAGAGCAAGCCGCCTTTTGCGGGCAACCGAAGACGTCAGAACGGTTTCACGATAACCAGGACGACGATGACGATCATCAGCAATGTAGGGATCTCATTGACGATCCGCCAGTGCCTTGCCGGTTTTTCATTGCGGTCTTCGGAAAATTTCCGGACGGCGCCGGCGAGATAGCCATGCACGGCCGACAGGCCAACCACCGCAGCGATCTTGGCATGCAGCCAGCCGCCCTGAAAACCAAAGCCTTTCCAGGCAAGCCACAGGCCGAACGCCCAGGTGATCACCATTGCCGGATTGATGATGCCGCGCAGCAGGCGGCGCTCCATCACCTTGAAAGTCTCCGACTGGACGGAGCCTTTTTCGGCATCGGCATGATAGACCAGCAAGCGCGGCAGATAGAGCATGCCCGCCACCCAGGAGATGACGGCAATCACATGGATCGCCTTCGCCCAGGGATAGAAATCATCGGGCCCGAAGAGAAACAGCAGCCCGGCCAGCACGAGAAAAATGGCGATCGCAATTGCCGCGCGGCGCATCGCGCCCTTGCCGGTGTTGGTGCCGTTCGCATTGTCTGCGCCCATCATCGTCACGACGCGCTCCGCACCAGCTTGACCATCTGCTCGACATGCGCGAGCGGCGTCTCCGGTGTGATGCCGTGGCCGAGGTTGAAGATCAGCGGCCCGTCGCCCAGCGCCTTCAGGATCGCCGCTACGCCGTCGCCAAGTGCCTTGCCGCCGGCTACGAGCCGCAGCGGATCGAGATTGCCCTGCACGGCGCCGTCACGCTGCAATTCCTTTGCCGTCGACAAGGGCACGGTCCAGTCGAGGCCCAGCCCCGCCACGCCGGTCTTCTGGCGATAGCTTCGATAGTGATCTCCGGCACCCTTGGGAAAGCCGATGATCGGAACGTCGGGATGGGCAGCCTTCACTTGCCGGACGATCTCGGCCACCGGCTGGACACAGAACAACTCGAACGACGCTTCGTCGAGCACGCCGGACCACGAATCAAAGATCTGCACCGCGTCGGCGCCGGCATCGATCTGGCGGATCAGATAGGCAGCCGAATGATCGGCGAGCACCTTCAGCAGCCTAAGGAAGGCCGCCGGCTCGCGATAGGCGAACAGCCTGGCCGGCGCCTGGTCGGGCGTGCCGTGGCCGGCAATCATATAGGTCGCCACCGTCCAGGGCGCACCGCAGAAGCCGATCAGCGTCGTTTCATCAGGCAGTCTGGCGCGCAATCGCCGCACCGTCTCGTAGACCGGCTCGAGATTCACGTGAAACGTTTCGCCTTCGAGAGCAGCAATTTCCGCAGCCGTGATCGGCGTCAGCAGCGGGCCGCGTCCTTCCTCGAAGCGCACGTCGCGGCCGAGCGCATGCGGCACCACAAGGATATCGGAAAACAGGATCGATGCGTCGAAGCCGAAGCGTTCGATCGGCTGCAACGTCACTTCGACGGCGAGATCCGGGTCGTAGCAAAGATCGAGGAACGATCCTGCCCGTCTCCTCGTCTCCCGGTATTCCGGCAGATAGCGGCCAGCCTGGCGCATCATCCAGAGCGGCGGCGGAAACGCCGCCTTGCCTCTCAACACGTCCAGCACGATCCGGTCTTGAGGCATTGAGCGCTCGCCTTTCCAGGCTTCCCTATAATTAAATATTCTATTTTTAGGAATCTTATGATTCTAAGAGTCTGTTGGTTGTGGTGGTTGTCTCCTGTCCCGCTTTGCCCTCGAAAAGACCAGCCAGCATATTGTCGCGCGCTTCTCCAACGGGATTGCAGGACTTTGTGGAAAGTCGGGAATTTACGACTGGAGTCAATGCGTTGCCGCCAGGCCAGGGAAATTGCCCCTGTGGATGACGCGAAGGTAAAAAGCTCCGTCCCCGGACTTGTCCCCAACCGCCCTGAGAAGCCGACAGCACATCGAATTGTGGACAAACCGGCATCTGATACAGTCGCTTCGCGGTGGCCGAGTTTTCCGCCCGGCTTATCCACATCGGCCCACAGCCTGGAATGTATCCTGTGAACAAACCGCAGAGCTTCTTTCACCTTCATCTGATTTCCGACGCCACCGGCGAAACGCTGCTGGCCGCCGGCCGCGCGGCTTCCGCGCAGTACAAGGACGCGCGCGCCATCGAACATATCTACCCGCTCATCCGCACCGAAAAGCAGGTGACGAAGGTGTTCGAGGACATCGAGGAGGAGCCGGGCATCATCCTCTACACGGTGGTCGACCAGAAGCTTGCCCGTGGCATCGACGAACGCTGCGCGGCGATGGGCCTACCTTGCGTCTCGGTGCTCGAGCCGGTGCTGACGGTGTTCCAGTCCTATCTCGGCACGCCGGCCGGCCGCCGCGTCGGAGCCCAGCATGTGCTGGACGCTGAATATTTTCGCCGCATCGACGCGCTCAATTTCACCATGGAGCATGATGACGGCCAGCTGCCGGCCAATATGGACGATGCCGACATCGTGCTTGTCGGCATCTCCCGCACCTCAAAGACGCCGACCAGCATCTATCTCGCCAATCGCGGCATCAAGACCGCCAACATTCCGATCGTGCTCGGCGTGCCGGTGCCCGAAAGCCTGGTCGATGCCAGGAGGCCGCTGATCGTCGGCCTGGTCGCCACCGCCGAACGCATATCGCAAGTCCGGCAGAACCGCATTCTCGGCACCAGCGCCTATGAGCCGACCGATTATGTCGACCGCGCTGCGATCGCCGAAGAGCTCGCCTATGCCCGCCAGATATGCACGCGGCATGGCTGGCCGATGATCGACGTCAGCCGCCGTTCGATTGAGGAGACGGCGGCGGCGATCGTTGCCCTGCGCGGCAAGACGCGGTAGGGCATGTCGATATTCAGGTGATGCCGGCCTGCGAACGGCGGTTTCCTGCGCTTCCGGTACTCACGGACCCAAATGTCCGCTCCGTTCCGGTTCTCGGAACCCACCATTCTCGACTCGGCCTGACCTGAATCTCGACACACCCTAGCGAGCGCCAGGAAACGGGCGAAAAAAATGGCCGAAAAAATCATCCTTGCCTCGGGCAGTCCGTTCCGCAAGGCGCTGCTCGTCAATGCCGGCGTTACGGTCGAAGCGGTTCCGGCTTCTGTCGACGAACGCGCGCTCGAGGCGCCGCTGCAAAATAGTGGCGTGTCGCCGGAGGATGTCGCCCTGGTGCTTGCCGAAGCCAAGGCCACCGAAGTCAGCGAGCGCAAGCCCGGCGCCCTGGTGCTCGGCTGCGACCAGACGCTGTCGCTCGGCGACGAACTGTTCCACAAGCCGGCCACTATGGAAGACGCGCGCCGTCATCTGCTGGCACTGTCGGGCAAGACGCATCAGCTCAACAGCGCCGTCGTGCTGGCCCGTGACGGCCAGGTTCTGTGGCGGCATGTTGGCATCGCCAACCTGACCATGCGCAAGCTCGATCCGGCCTTCATCGGCCGCCATCTGGCGCGCGTCGGCGCCAAGGCGTCGTCCAGCGTCGGCGCCTACCAGATCGAAGGCGAGGGCATCCAGCTGTTCGAAAAAATCGAAGGCGACTATTTTACCATTGTCGGCCTGCCGCTTTTGCCGGTGCTGGCCAAGCTGCGTGAGTTCGGGGCGATCGATGGCTGAGGCCCCGAAAAAAGCCTTCGTCACCGGCCACCCGATCGCACATTCCAGGTCCCCGAAGATCCACGGCTACTGGCTGGCGAAATACGGCATCGACGGCCTCTATCAGGCCATCGACGTTGCACCGGAAGCGTTTGCGGAATTCCTGCGAACGCTGCAGGCACAAGACTATCGTGGCGGCAACGTCACCATCCCGCACAAGGAAGCCGCCTTCGCTCTGGCCAAGCGGCGGGACGCCGACGCCGAACAGATCGGTGCGGTCAACACACTGTGGTTCGAGGATCGCGAATTGTGGGGCGGCAATACCGATGCCCATGGCTTTGCCGCCAATCTGGACGAGTATGCACCGGGCTGGGCGGCCAACGGCCCCGCCGTGGTGCTCGGTGCCGGCGGCGCCGCTCGCGCGGTCATCCATGCGCTGAAGCAGCGCGGCGTCAGCGACATCCGCATCGTCAACCGGACGCTTGCGAGGGCGCAGGAGCTGCGCGACCGCTTCGGTGCCGGCGTCTCCGCCCACAACATCGCGGCAACCGGCGAATTGCTCGAGGATGCCGGCCTGCTGGTCAACACCTCAGCGCTCGGCATGCATGGCAATGAAGGCCTGTCCGCCGATCCGGGCAGACTGCCGGACCGCGCCATCGTCACCGACATCGTCTACGTGCCGCTGGAGACGCCGCTGCTTGCCGCAGCCAAGGCGCGCGGCCTGAGAACCGTCGATGGGCTCGGCATGCTGCTACACCAGGCGGTGCCCGGCTTCGAGCGCTGGTTCGGCATCAGGCCGCAGGTCTCCGCCGAGCTGCGGCAAATGATCATTGCCGATATCGGCGCGATAAAATGATTGTACTCGGCCTCACCGGATCGATCGGCATGGGCAAGTCGACCACAGCCAAGATGTTTGCCGAGGCCGGCGTGCCGGTCCATGATTCCGACGAGGCGGTGCATCGGCTTTATGCCGGCAAGGCCGCGCCCTTGGTCGAGGCGGCCTTTCCCGGGACCACCAGATCCGGTGCGGTCGACCGCGCGGCACTGGCGGAGCGGGTGCTCGGCGACGCCGCCGCGCTGAAACGGCTCGAAGCGATCATCCATCCGCTGGTCCGTGCCGATGCCGATGCGTTCCTGGCTGAAAATCGTGCCGCCGGCGCACCGCTTGCCGTGCTCGATATACCGCTGCTGTTCGAGACCGGCGGCCGGAACCGTGTCGACAAGGTCGTGGTCGTCACCGCGCCGCCTGAAGTCCAGCGCGCCCGCGTGCTGGCACGCCCGGGCATGAGCGAGGAAAAGTTTGCGTCGATCCTGGCCAGGCAGGTTCCCGACGCCGAAAAGCGCCGGCGCGCCGACTTCGTCATCGACACCGGCCAGGGCTTTGACGCCGCTCGCGCTGCCGTCAAGGCCATCATCGCCGAACTAGTCGGGGATAAGGCAGCCAGGCCTGGTTAAGAGGCTTGCAGCCCACATTACTCGTTGCCATTTTGTTCCGGGTGTGATTCGGCTAGAATGACACCGGAACCAATGGACTGATTCGATGCGTGAGATCATCTTCGATACGGAAACCACCGGGCTCGACACGCGCGAGGACCGCGTCATCGAGCTTGGCGGCGTCGAGTTGGTCAACCGCTTCCCGACCGGCCGAACCTTCCACAAATACATCAACCCGCAAGGCCGCCAGATCCATCACGAGGCGCAGGCCGTGCACGGCATCAGCGCCGCCGATCTTCAGGGCAAGCCGACTTTCATGGAGATCGCCGAGGAGTTTCTGGCCTTCATCGACGGCGCCAAGCTGGTCGCGCACAATGCCGGCTTCGACATCGGCTTCCTCAATCTCGAATTCGGCCGGCTTGGTCATCCGGCCATCGATCCTGGACGGATCGTCGACACGCTGGCGCTGGCGCGCCACAAGCATCCGATGGGCCCCAATTCGCTCGACGCGCTTTGCCGCCGCTACGGCATCGACAACGGCCGCCGCACCAAGCACGGCGCGCTGCTCGATTCGGAATTGCTAGCCGAGGTCTATATCGAGCTTATCGGCGGCAAGCAGGCAAGCCTTATCCTCGACAGCATCCTGACTCCGGCGGGCGGGAGGCAGAATGTCGACGACATCGACATTTCGATCGGTGTGCGGCCGATCGCGTTGCCCCCGCGCCTGACCGATGCCGAGCGCACAGCACACGCAAGCATGGTTGGTACATTGGGCGAAAAGGCGCTCTGGCTGCGCGTCGCCCCGGAAGCGAGTTCCGCGGCATAGTGATTTTGAGCGGAGTGATCCGTCGCACCCCCCTCTGTCCTGCCGGACATCTCCCCCTCAAGGGGGGAGATTGGGCAGTCCCAGCGCTTGGCTCATTCCTGCGACGATGAAGGATTGGCGAAGGCTGACGTGAAGTCCGATCTCCCCACTTGAGGGGGAGATGGCTGGCAGGCCAGAGGGGGGTACTGTCCCGCCAGCGGGTATACAAAAAACCCGGCGCAAGGCCGGGTTTTTCAAACGCTAGCGAGACAGCCGCGTTCAGCTCACCTTGACCTTGGCGGCGGCAGCCTGGTCCTCGGCCAGCTTCTGCTGGAACATCTGCGCGAAATCGATCGGGTCTAGCATCAGCGGCGGGAAGCCGCCATTGCGTGTTGCCTCGGCAATGATCTGCCGGGCGAACGGGAACAGCAGCCGTGGGCATTCGATGAACAGGATCGGCAGCATGTGCTCCTGCGGGAAGCCGCTGATGGCAAAGACGCCGCCATAGACCAGCTCGACGTTGAACAGCACTTCCTGGTCGAACGACGCTTTTGCGTTCAGCGTCAAATTGACGTCGAACTGCTTGTCCGAAAGCGGGTTGGCGTTGACGTTGACATTAATGGCGATGCCGGGGGCCTTGTCGCGGCCGCGCAACGAGTTCGGTGCGCCGGGGCTTTCGAAGGAAAGGTCCTTCACATATTGCGCAAGCACGTTGAGCGAAGGCTGCGCCGCATTTCCATTACCGTTGGCTGCGCCGGTCGGCGCGTCGTCGTTGCTGGCCATAAGCTGTGGTCCTTTTGCCTGGGCAGCGTTGCTGACCGGATTGAAATTCGGGGTTCGCTATCATGGCCGGCCCGACAAGACAAGGTTTGCAAAAGACGCTGGTTGCCTTGCGGCTACTCGTCCTTGAGGCGGCGCCAGGGAGAATCCGGTCCGCGCGTATGGTCGTCGGCGCGCGAATAGTCGCCGTCGTCGAGATCGATGGTCTTGCCGCGTTGCCTTGCCCGCAAACCACTGCTGAAATCGGTTGCCAGCACGATGCGGCCTTTCAGCATCCGCCAGGCAAGATCGCGCACTGGCGGCAGGAACAGCAGAATGCCGAAAATATCCGAGATGAAGCCGGGGATGATCAAAAGGATCGCGGCCAGCACGATCATGGCGCCATGCGCAAGCTGGCCGCTCGGGTCACGCCCGGCATCCATTTCGGCACGCACCCTGGCCATGACGCCAAAACCCTGGTGCCGCAGCAGCAGGGCGCCGGCGACGCTTGAGGCCAGCACCAGCCCGACCGTCGCCAGCGCGCCGACCTGGCGGCCGACAATGACGAAACCGGCTATCTCCAGCAGCGGAAGCGCGAGAATGAACAGGGGAAGCAGCGAGATACGCAAATCTTGACCGATCGTTTCGATGTTTTGCCGGCCGGCGAGCAATCGCCGCTGGCACCAGAGCTGTTAGATAGGTATGGCTGCCTTTGATTTGAATGATTGCGCCATGCGTTCTATATGCTTTGGATACTGAACGCTATGTGATCGCGGCCCTTGCTTGGCCGCGGTCCGGCCAAAGCAGGGATTGATTGGCGCAAGATATGGGCTTCTTCGACTTCGGCACGATTTTCTTTCTGATTGCGGCGGTGGTGATCTTCTTTCAGCTGCGCAACGTGCTTGGCCGACGCACGGGCAACGAGCGCCCGCCCTTCGATCCATATACGGCAGCGCGCAAGAACGACAAGGATGCCGCCCAGAAACCCGAGAACGTGGTTTCGCTGCCGCGCAAGCGGCTGGCGGGAGAGCCGGCGGCCGACACCTATGTGGCGATCGATGCCTTTGCCAAGCCCGACACCGATCTCAACCGGGGTCTGCGGGCGATCAAGGACAATGATCCGACCTTCGACCCGAAGACCTTCGTCGACGGCGCCAAGATGGCTTATGAGATGATCGTCATGGCCTACGCCGATGGCGACCGCAAAACCTTGAAGAACCTTTTGTCGCGCGAGGTCTATGACGGCTTCGTCGCGGCCATCGGCGACCGTGAGGCGAAAGCCGAGAAGATCCAGTCCTCCTTCGTCGGCATCGACAAGGCCGACATCGTTTCGGCCGAAATGAAGGGCAGCGAGGCGCACATCACGCTGCGCATCGTCAGCGAACTGATCTCGGCGACCCGCGACAAGGCCGGCGCCGTCATCGACGGCGATCCGGAGACCGTCGCCGAGGTCAAGGACGTCTGGACCTTCGCCCGCGACGCGCGCTCGCGCGATCCGAACTGGAAGCTCGTCGCCACCGAAGAAGAAGACTGAACTGGACGGCGGCGGGGGCTGTCGTGTCGCTCTCTAGAGCCTTCAGCGAAAAATCCTTTGGCGAATTGCCGGGCTGGGGCGAGGACGACCATCTCCCTGCCTTTGACGCCTTTCGCCGCTCGGCCTTTCATATCCTGACCAAACCCTACCGCTCCGGCGCACTCGGCGTCGATTACAATGGCTTTGCCGATGCCTATACCGAAGCGCGTACCGTTTCGCCGGCGAATCGGTTGGAGGCCCGAAGCTTTTTCGAGCGCCATTTCGTTCCGGCTCGTATCGATGCCGAAGATGGTGGTCCCGGCCTGGTCACCGGCTTTTATGAACCGGAGGTCGAAGCCTCGCCCGTGCGCACGCAACGATTTTCGGTGCCGTTGCTGTCGCGCCCGGCCGACCTTGTCGACATCGACGACGGCAATCGTCCTTTCGGCTTGGATCCTTATGTCGCCTTCGCTCGTGCGGCGCCGAACGGCCCGGTCGAATATTTCGACCGCGGCGAGATCGAACGCGGCGTGCTTGCCGGAAAAGGGCTGGAAATCGCCTGGCTCGCCGACAAGGTCGATGCCTTCTTCATCCACGTGCAGGGCGCGGCACGGCTCAACATGACCGACGGCAGGCTTCGCCGCATCACCTACGCCGCCAAATCCGGCCAGCGCTTTACCGGACCGGGCACGATCCTGAGCGACGAAGGCGAGATCCCGCTGGAGAAAGTGACGATGCAGTCGATCCGTGCCTGGTTCAAGGCGCATCCGGAGCGCGTCGACGAGATCCTTTGGCGCAACCGCTCCTATATCTTCTTCCGCGAGATGGGCGTCGACGACCCAGAGCTCGGCCCGATCGCTGCCGCCAAGGTACCGCTGACACCCGGCCGCTCGATCGCCGTCGACCGGCTGCTGCACACTTTCGGCACGCCCTTCCATATCGATGCGCCGTCGCTGACCGCCTTCGACGGAAAACCGTTCCGGCGGCTGATGATCGCGCAGGACACCGGCTCGGCGATCACCGGGCCGGCCCGCGGTGATCTGTTTGCCGGGTCGGGCGATGCGGCCGGCGAGATCGCCGGCGTTATCCGCAACGCCGCCGATTTTTATGCGCTGATCCCCCGGTCGCTGGTTTCAGGAGCAGGCCGATGACCCGGCGCATCGACAGGCTGAGCGAGGACGACCGGGTGCTGTGGAACCTGGTGGCGCGCACGGCAAAGCCGCTGAAGGGCAAAATCGCCGTCGACATTCCTGACATTGGGCCGGAGATCGACCAAACCAGGCAGCCGCCGCCGGCACAGGTCGCGGGCAATCCTGCCACGGCCGCAAAGCCGAAGGCGCAGCATGTTTCCCACGCACTCGACGAACCGACGCTGGACAAGCTGTCGAAGGGCCGGCTGCCGATCGAGGGCCGTGTCGACCTGCATGGCCTGACCCAGGACGAAGCCTATTCGCTGCTGTTTTCCTTCCTGCGCCGGGCGCATGCCGGCGGCATCCGCTATGTCCTGGTGATCACCGGCAAGGGTTCCTCGTCGGGCGGCGATGGCGTCTTGCGGCGCGCCGTGCCGTCATGGCTGTCGACACCCGCCTTCCGGCCCCTCGTCTCCAGCCACGACCATGCCGCCCGCAACCATGGCGGCTCGGGCGCGCTCTATGTCCGCTTGCGGCGTGCGCGCTCATGAGGATGTGCCCATGAGGATGTGCTTGTGACTCCGTTCGGCGAAAGGCTCAGGGTGCTGCGAAACGAGCGCGGCGTCAGCCAGAAGGACATGGCCAAGGCGATCGGCGTCAGCGCAGCCTATCTCTCGGCGCTGGAGCACGGCCGCCGCGGTGCGCCGAGCTGGACGCTGATCCAGAAGATCATCGGCTATTTCAACATCATTTGGGACGACGCCGAGGAACTGGCGCGATTGGCCGAAACCTCGCATCCGCGTGTCAAGCTCGACACGTCGGGCCTTAGTCCGGCGGCGACCGAACTTGCGAATCTCCTGGCCGACAACATCGAAAAGCTCGACGAAGTGGAGCTTCGCCGCATCATTGCGTCGATCCGCGCCGCGCTGAACCGGCCGAAATGAGTTGCTTTGTTACTGGACCGAGCCGACCAGAACCTGCTGGCCGCCGCGGATCGAGACCCAGCGGCCGGTATTGTCGATCGCCTGCCGCTTGAGGAAACGATAGCCGGTCTGGTCCCAGGAACGGACCTGGTCGGTCAGATTGTCGAGGATGTAGTCGCCCTTGTCGGTGCGCACCGTCAGCACAGCGTGGCCTTCGCCATCCGGCTTGCGGACGACGGTCATCAGCAGATCGGCAAACGAGACGCCCAGCCGGTTCAGCTCACGGCGCTTTTCCAGGACATAGTCCTCGCAATCGCCGACGCCCTTGTCGGGATAGGCCCAGACCTCGTCCTTGCCGTAGATGTCGAAGTCGCTCTCCGGCTTGACGGCGGCGTTGACCTTTGTCGTGACGCTGAGCAGCTTGCGCCACAGCGAGCCGGTCAGGCTGGCGGGCGACAGATCCTTCGGGCGGATCGAGCATTCGGACGCGTAGCTCTTGCAGAAATCATAATGGCCGATCGGCTGCGAGGTCGGGCCACCTGTTATCATCGGGCTGGCTGCCGAGGCCGAACTGGCCCAACCTGCCGCCACAGTAAGTCCAGCCAGCGCGCACAGGCGCAGCGTTCTCGCCATTGGTGAGGAAATCATTGTCCCCGCTTGTCCCTTGTTATTAACGAAACGTTAAGGGGTATTTACAGTCCGTGTCAATTATGAGGATGGATTGATTTTTGCGGCATGGTTACCCGCGTGGCGCCAACGCGACTATTGTGCAACAGGTTGACCGGCCGCACGGCCGCCAACCGATGATCTTGGCATTGACCGACCTGATGCGGATTGGCGGGCATCATCACTGGTCGCCTATTTCTTGCCGGTCCTCACCAGCTTGGGCTTCACCGCAACCCGGTTCTGACGGCCGTAGCTGGTAATGAAATCGACGATGCGCGGCACGATTTCGGAGCGGAAGCGCGAGCCGTTGAACACACCATAATGGCCGACCGCCGGCTGCATGTAATGGGCGTGCCTGTCGGCCGGGATGTTGATGCAAAGGTCGTGCGCGGCCTTGGTCTGGCCGAGGCCGGAGATGTCGTCGTTCTCGCCCTCGACCGTGAACAGGGCGACATTGCTGATCGCCAAAGGGTCGACCGCCACGCCGCGGTGCGTCATCGTGCCCTTGGGCAAGGCCTGGCGGACAAACACGGTGTCGACGGTCTGCAGGTAGAATTCCGCCGTCAGATCCATCACCGCCAGATATTCGTCGTAGAACTCGCGGTGCTTCTCGGCATTGTCGCCGTCATGCTTCACCAGATGCATGAAGAAGTCCTTGTGGGCGATGATGTGGCGGTCGAGGTTCATGCTCATGAACCCCGAAAGCTGCAGGAAGCCGGGATAGACCTCGCGGCCGAAGCCCGGCACCGGCCAGGGCGCGCGCATGATGACGTTGTCGCGGAACCAGTCGATGCCCTTTTCCTGGGCCAGTAGATTGACCGCCGTCGGGCTGCGGCGGGTGTCGATCGGGCCGCCCATCAGCGTCATCGTCGAGGGCACGAACGGATCACCCTTGGCTTCCATCAGTGCCACCGCCGCCAGCACCGGCACCGAAGGCTGGCACACCGCCATCACATGGGTGTCGGGGCCTAGCGCATGCAGCATGTCGACGATGTAGTCGATATAGTCGTCGAGATCGAAGCTGCCGTCGGCCAGCGGCACCATGCGCGCGTCGACCCAGTCGGTGATATGCACGTCGGCATAGGGCAGCATCGCCTCCACCGTGCCGCGCAGCAGCGTCGCGTAGTGGCCCGACATCGGCGCGACGATCAACAGCTTCGGATCGGGCCGGCGCCCGGCCGGAACTGCGCGCTCGAAGTGAACCAGGTTGCAGAATGGCCGCGACCAGACGGTGCGTTCGCTGACCTCGACGTTTTTCCAGTCGACCACGGTCTTGGTCAGGCCGAATTGCGGCTTGCCGTAGCGGCGCGTCGTGCGCTCGAACAGTTCGGCCGTTGCCGCAACCGAGCGGCCCCAGGACGTGTGTGAGACCGGATTGAGCGGATTGGAGTAGAACAGGCGCACCGCATCGGCATAGAGGCGCGCCGGCTGCAAGGCGGCGTGGTTCAGTTCGTAGAGCTGGTAGAACATCGAGAACCCCGCTGCCGACTGCGATCGAAGGGCCGACGAGCAGCGCCGAGCCTTGAATGCCTTGCGGGAAGTTAGCAACAATCTGCTGCGATGCAATACGTCAACTTGCGTGATTTATGCTCGTTCTTTCGTCCAAGGCGTTGAGAATCCGCCTAGAACGGCAACAGCCGGCTCAATGTGCATCTGCGAAGGCTATTGGGACGATCGTTGGACGAGGTGTCCGGCCGCGGCGACGGGCCGAGCAGTTAGACCCGTGCCATGCAGACAGCGGTATGGCCCGAGCTGATGAAGCCAAGCTGGCTGGCGGCGCCCTTCGACAGATCGAGCATGCGGCCCCTGATAAACGGGCCGCGGTCATTGATGCGCACGACGACGCTGCGGCCATTGTTGCGGTTGGTCACCTTCAGCTTGGTGCCGAACGGCAGGCTGCGGTGCGCGGCGGTCAGCGCCGACGGGTTCATGCGCTCGCCGGAAGCGGTTCTGGAATGCAGTGAATACCAGGAGGCACGGCCACACTGCGCGGCGGCGCTGGCAGTCGATGCGCCGACCATCAGGCCAGCCGCGATCGTGGCCGCGACAAGCGCGGTCTGGTTGCTTTTGTTCATGTGTTGGGGACTGGCTCCGTTGACAGACCCGCAGCGGTTAGGGACGAATGAGGCAGCAAATGCGGCAATGATCTGTCGGTTCCATGGCAATGTTACACGTTTGGAGTCGGCGCGAAACAATTTGTCAGAGACTTTCCGCAGCGCAGCGCAGCTTCCTTGATGATATTTGCGCCGATCTCCGCATGTCTTGCGCAAGATCAGAGGTTAGCATCTAAGTAGAAGTTGGTGTATTCGAGCGGCTTCTTTTCGCTGTTCCATTCCGGCCGGAGCCGGGCTGATGATCGACTTGGAACGGAGTTTTAGAAATGAGATTGATCAAAAATCTGCTGGCCTTGATTGTGCTCGCCATCGGCATGCTGTGGACGTTGCAAGGCATCGGCTTCATCGGGGGCAGCTTCATGACCGGCCAGTCGCAATGGCTCTATGTCGGCATCGTGACGGTGCTGGTCGGCCTGGTCGGCTTGGCTTGGGCGAACCGTTCACGCGTTTGAGCAGGCGTTCATCGTCAAGTTCCCTCCAGAGCAGCGCACAGCGGACCGTGGCGGTCGGTCACCGCGACCAGTATTGCCAGCCCCAGTAGAAACTTTCGTCGCGCGGCGGCAGGCGGTTGCGCTCCGCGTCCAGCTGCACCGGCGTCGGCGTTTTGCGTTCGTCCCCAGGCAGCAGTTTGTCTCCGGCCTTGATCAGGCGGAGCCAATGGCCGAAATGCGCAAACAATACAGCGATGGAATGGGGCATTGTCGGTCACTCCCGCCCTGCCCACGGGACGAGCACCCGCTCGATCCTGCGGATGATGAATTCAAGCACGAAGGCAATGGCCGCGATCACCAGTATGCCCATCACCACCACGTCGGTGACGAGGAACTGGGCAGCGGACTGGATCATGAATCCGAGCCCGCGCGTCGCTGCCACCAGCTCGGCGGCAACCAGCGTCGACCAGCCGGCGCCAAGCGCGATGCGCAGACCGGTCAGGATCGAGGGCAGCGCGCTGGGCAGGATAACGTGCCTGATCACTTGGCGCTGCGTGGCGCCAAGCGAGCGCGCTGCATTGATGCGTTCCTGCGAGACGCCGCGAACACCCGATGCCGTCGACAGCGCGACCGGCGCCAGCATGGCGATGGCAATCACCAGGATCTTGGACGGCTCGCCAATGCCGAACCAGATAATGATCAGTGGCAGATAGGCGAGCGGCGGGATCGGCCGCAGGAATTCGAGCAGCGGATCGAAGATGCCCCGCCCGATCGTGCTGACGCCGATCGCCAGCCCGATGGGAACGCCGAGGACAAGGGCGACGATCAACGCCGCAAACACGCGCCACAGGCTGGCGGCAATATGCTGGAGCAGCGTCGCGTCGACAAAGCCGTCACGGGCGACGACGACAAATTTGTTCCAGACTGCCACAGGCGACGGCAGGAAAACCGGCGACACCAGTTGCAGGCGGGCCGATACCGTCCACACTGCCAGCACCATCAGAATGGTGATCGCGCTAACCACGCGGGCCGAAACGCGGCTGCGTCTCGGCCGCGGCCGCGACCATGGCACCGACAGCGCGTCGGCTCCATCGTCGACCTTGGAGCGCTGCGGCCGCTCGGTATAGGAGGTAACGGTCATGCTGCCTCCCCTTCGAAGATCGCATCGGTCAGCTCGCCGCGCGCCGCGGCGAAGGCGGGATCGGCCTTGATGCTGCGAATGGCCTCGCCGGCTGCATAGCGCCGGCTGAAGCCGGCCTCGAAACTCCGCACCACCCGCCCCGGCCCCGGAGCGAGCACAATGATACGGGTTGCCAGCACCAGCGCTTCCTCGATGCCGTGCGTGACCATCAGCACGCCGACCTGGCTTGCCGTCCACAGATCGAGCAGCGTTGTCTGCATGCGTTCGCGTGTCAGCGCATCGAGTGCGCCCAGCGGTTCGTCGAGCAGCAGGAATTGCGGCTCGGCCGCCAGCGCCCGGGCCAGGCCGACGCGCTGGCGCATGCCGCCGGAAAGCTCCCAGATGCGCTTGTCGCCGGCGCCGTCGAGCTTCACCAGCGCCAGAAGGTCGTCGGCGCGCCGCGCCCGTTCACTTGGCCCGACACCGCGCAGCCTGAGAGCAAAGGCGACATTTTCCCGCGCGGTCAGCCACGGAAACAGCGCGTCGTTCTGGAACACGACGGCGCGGTCCGAGCCTGGCGCCGAGATCGGCCTGCCGCCAATCGTGGCGCGTCCGCGCACAGGCTCGACCAGGCCCGCAGCGACATTGAGCAACGAGGTCTTGCCGCAGCCGGAGCGGCCGACCAGGACAACGAAGTCATCCTTGGCGATGTCAATCGACACGCGTTCTACGGCCGGCGCCGGCTGGCCGTCATAATGAATCGAGACTTGGTCGAGCACGAGATGCGTCATGTGGGGTCGCCGATATTCTGAATCTGCCTGCCCCGAAGTCGTTCCTCGTCAGCGGCTCCGGGGCAGGCAACGCGCGCGTCAGGGAAGGGAGGAAGCGCGCATTGAGCAGCCGCTAATTCGAGGCCAGCGCCTCGCCGACATATTTCGACGACACGTATTTCGAATAATCCGGCAACACGGCGTCAATCTTGCCCTGCTCCTTGAGGAAGGCCGATGTCGCCTCGACCGCCTTGACCGTGCCGCCACCGAGGAACTTGTCCGAGGCCTGCTCCTCGAGCGTCGGGAAGACATAGCCCCTCAGCAGTTGCGGCACGTCTTCGAGCTTGGCCCCGGTGATCCTGGCGATCTTGGCCGCTTGTGACGAGGACACCGACCATTGGTCCGGCTTGGCCAGGAAGTCGGCATAGGCAGCGCCCGTCACTTTGACGAAGTCGCGCACCGCTTCCGGGTTCCTTTCAGCGAAGTCGGTTCGCACGATCCAGGCGTCGAAGGTCGGCGCGCCCCAGGCGGCGACTTGGGAGGAATCCAGCACGACCTTGCCCGTCGTCTTGATCTGGCCGAGTGCCGGATCCCAGACATAGGCGGCGTCGATGTCGCCGCGCGCCCATGCCGCCGCGATCTCCGGTGGACGCAGATTGAGAATATCGACCGACTTCGGGTCGACACCCTCATGCTTCAGCGCCGCAAGCAGGCTGTAATGCGTCGTCGAGACGAAGGGCACCGCCACCTTCTTGCCGGCAAGGTCGGCGACCTTCTCGATGCCGGCGCCGCTGCGGGCGACAAGGGCCTCGGATTCGCCGATCAGCCCGACAATGAAGATTGTCTGGATGGGAAGCTCGCGGCTCGCCGCCGCCGCCAGCGGGCTCGAGCCGACATAACCGATGTCGACCGAACCGGAAGCGATGGCGGCGATCACGTCGGCGCCGGAATCGAATTTCCGCCAGTCGATTGCTGCCTTGGTCGCGCTCTCATAGGCGCCGTCGGCCTGCGGCACCTTCGAGGGTTCGACGACCGTCTGGTAGCCGATAGTGATCTTGAGGTCCTGCGCATCGGCTGGGCCGAGAAAGGCGGCACCAGCCAAGGCCGCCGAGGACAAGAGAACGATACGTCGCGAAATGGTGGACATGAAAGGCTCCTTGGAAACGAGAAAAACCCGGATTGCGTTTCATAGTCACCTAACTCTATCGTTCTTGTAGAGTTAAATCCTTCCAATCGATTCGGTCTTGTTAGAAAAAGTCATCTGGCTATGGCGGTTGCCCATTCGCACGCTTCTGCGATGGCCTGGGTAAGAACCATCGTCAGTGCCCCGGAACCTCTTTCACGTTCCCACGCTCAACAAGAATTTCCCGTTTTCGCCCCTGCACCGGCAACCCCATGCTGTGGATAGGCAAGAAATTGGAAACAAGTTCCCTGTGTTCGCCGTTAAGTCTAGTATCCTTATCGACATGAAGGATTGGAGAGGACGATGAACGACGCCACCCTCCTTGTTGCCGCGCGCGGCATGCTTTGGCCTTCAAATTCAGGGGCAGAAGCTGCTGTCGGCATTCTCGCCGGTCGGGACATTTCTGTCCCCGGCCAGTTTGGCGGTGTGCCATTGGCGGCGGCTTCTGTGCCCCCGAGGGCACAAGCCCCGGCCAAAATGGCCATTGCGGCTTGAAAACGAAGCAAAATCAACGTTTCTCGGCTTGTATATCATGTCACTAGAATTTATCTGTAGTGACAGCTTGGACGCGGCGGGGAGGCACGCCAGGCGTTTCGCAACCGGTGGCCATGCGCCATCGCATGACAGAGAAACGTTCGGGTTATGCTCACGAAAAAAGGTAAATACGGCCTCAAGGCGCTCGTCCATCTGGCGCGCCTGCCGGTTGGACAGCTCGCCTTCGTCAACGACATCGCCACAGGAAACAATATTCCGAAGAAGTTCCTCGATGCCATTCTTGGCGAATTGCGCAATGCCGGTTTCGTCCAGAGCCGCAAGGGCAAGGAGGGCGGCTACCGGCTGGCACGCCCGGCGGACGAGATCAAGGTCGGCCACGTCGTGCGCGTGCTCGACGGGCCGCTTGCCCCCATTCCCTGCGCCAGCCGCACCCAGTATCAGCGCTGCGAAGATTGCAACGAGGCGACATGCCAAGTCCGACATCTGATGCTGGAGGTCCGGCAGGCCATCGCCGAGGTGCTGGACCAGCGCAGCCTCGCCGAAATGCGCGACATCGCCGGCGACGAGGACCTTTCGGCGGCGTTGAAAGTGCAGGCCTGAACCACGCTCCCTTGAGCCGGCGACGATCGCCAGGACAGCTGGTGTGCGCATGACCGGGCGCGCTACGCCAAGTTCCATCATCATTGTCGGTGGCGGCGCCAGCGGCGTCGTGCTTGCCGCGCATCTGCTGAAGTCGCCCAATCCCGATCTCCGCGTCAGCCTGATCGAAAAACGCCCGCATTTCGGGCAAGGCATGGCCTATTCAACGCTGCTGTCGGCGCATGTGCTGAATGTCAGCGCGGCCGGCATGAGCGCTTATGCGGACGATCCCGGCAATTTCTCGCGCTGGCTGCTTGGACGCGGCCTGGCGACGCCAGAGCAGGCGCCGGTCTACGCGCCGCGCAGCGTCTACGCCCGCTATCTCAAGGAGCTGCTCGACGAGCTCGAGGCGCGTGAGCAGCAGACGGGCCGGCTACGCCTGATCCGCGAGGAGAGCCTGTCGATCTCGCCGACCGCGTCAGGCGTCGAAGTGGCGCTGGCCAACGGCACCAGCGTGGTTGCGCACCTTGCCGTGCTCGCCACCGGCCATGACGAGGAGCCGGGCGCCGGTCAGGGCCACGCGATCAGGATGGGCTCGGAGGCCGACACCGCGCTCGACCCCGAAGCCCCAGTCCTGGTGCTGGGCACCGGTCTGAGCATGGTCGATGCCTTCCTGTCGCTCGAGCAGCGCGGTCATCGCGGCGCGATCGTCGCGGTGTCGCGGCGCGGCCTGCTGCCGTCACCGCATCGCAAGGGCAATCCGATCAAGCTCGACGTCGCCGACATTCCGCTCGGCACCCAGCTTTCCTATTTCGTCGGCTGGTTCCGCGACCTGATCCGGGAAAACCAGAAGGCCGGCATCGACTGGCGCGACGTGGTCGACGGTCTGAGACCCTTCAACCAGAAGATCTGGCAGAACTGGCCGTCCTCGGCCAAGCGCCGCTTCGTCGAACACACCAAGGCGTGGTGGGACATCCACCGCCATCGCATGGCGCCTGAAGTCTACGCCCGCGTTGCCGAGGCGGTGCAAGCGGGCCGCATCCGCCTTGTCGCCGGGCGCGTCGTTGACATCGCCGCCGGCGACGGCTTCAGCGTCCAGGTCCAGTCGCGTCACACGCAGCAGCTCGAAAGGTTCGACGTCGTGCGCATCTATGATTGCACAGGCATAGCCAGGGACATCTCGACCACCTCGAACAGCGTGGTACGGTCGCTGGTCGACCGTGGGCTGGCAAGGCCGGATCCGCTGCGGCTCGGCCTCGATGTAACCGCCAACTGCGAGGTCATCGCCAGCGACGGCACTGTATCGGCCAAGATTCTCGCCGTCGGGCCACTGACGCGCGGCACTTTCTTCGAAATCGACGCCATTCCCGATATTCGCGTACAGTGCGCACGGCTCAGCAAGCGATGGCTCGGATGAGAATCTCTTTGTCTTGACGCAATTCCGGATGCAACACCGCCGCCGTTGGGTGAAAAGATCTCGACCGCATAACCTCGCTCGGTGAAGGCGAACCAGGGATGCGTGAGCTCGCTCCACCAAAAGCCGACCGGCCAGCCTCTGGTGGTCGAGACAGCCGGGTTGGCGATGACGATCGCCACCCGTTTCGGCTGTTTCGCGTTGACCGGATTGGCGTCGCGTACGCTCATCTCCGTTCTCCTCCATGAATTTTATAGCCGGCCAGACAGCAGGCCGCGACCCTGGCCAGATGACCGGGCAAATTCTGCTTCCGTCGCCACCGTGCCTTGCCTACCATGGCGCATGACCCAACGCGGAAGACTCTACGGCTGCCCGGTCGAGTTCGCGCTCGACGCGCTCGGCGGCAAATGGAAGACAGTGATCCTGGCGCGCATCAAGGAACAGCCGATGCGCTATTCCGAACTGCGCCGGCTGATCCCCTCGCTCTCCGACAAGATGCTGACGCAACGCCTGGCCGAGCTTGTCGAGATCGGCTTCGTCACGCTCGAGACGTCGCCGGACGGCAAGGGACGCTACGCCTTGACCGGGCGCGGTGAAGATCTCGCCGCCGCGCTCCAGGCGCTCTACGACTGGGGCAGCGTGCATGGCCGCGCCGAAGGTGTGCGTTTTCGTACCGACAGCGCAGCCACCACCTAGATCAATTCCGGGAAAGCGCGAAGCGGTTTTCCGTCCGCAATTGCGTATTGCGTGAAGACAAAGCGATGGAGCGGTTCGGCGTTTCCGTGAAACGGTGGATCGCTCTGGCAAGCCGATTGTCCTCAACCCGCACCGGCAAGCGCGCTGCAGAAGCTTGCGACATCGGTGACAACGGCTTCGCCGAGGAAGCGCAGCGTCGCCGTCGAGCGGTCGCGCGCTTCGCGGTTGCCGAAGCCACAGGCATCCTCGATTACCATGGCGACAAAGCCATTGTCGGTCGCCTGGCGAACGGTCGGCTCGATGCCGATCTCCATGGCAATGCCTGCGAGCGCTATCGTGCGCGCGCCGCAATCGCGCAAGGCAAAGCCGAGCGCGGTGGAATCGAAGGCCGACATCGTGAGCTTGTCGAACACCGCCTCGTCCGCGCGGGGTTCCAGCTCGGGCACGATCCGCGTCGCTTCGGCGTCGCGCGGGAACCACGGCTCAACCATGTCGGGGCTGTCGCGCCGCTGCCAGGCCATGGCGGTGCGCAGCTGCGTCGCGCCCATCCATTTGCGCGGCAGCGACAGATGGCGCGTGAACGCCACCCGCATTCCGGCCACGCGCGCCGCTTCCAGCACCGTGCCGGTGCGCTCGATGATGGTGGCGGCGCCGGCCACCTGGCGGCAGATGCCGATCTGCATGTCGTAGACCACCAGCGCGGTACGGCGCGGATCGCACCACTCAGCCAGGCTGGCCGGGATTTCGATCCCGTCGCTCGACCGGATCATGCTGCAGTCCGGTCCCACGGCTTGGCGATGTCGACGGTCGGGTCGAACAGGAATTCCAGCGGCAATGGCGCGTCGAAGGCGATGAAGTGCCATTCCAGCAGCCCGGCCTTGGACAGCGGGAAGTCCTCGGTGTAGCGCCGCGCTTCCGCAACGCTGTCGAGCTCGAAGACGATGATGACGCCGCCAATATCGCCGCGCGCATAATTCTCGCGCACGATCCCCGCCTTCCAGAGCCGCCAGACGTTCGACACTTCGTCGCGCAGATAAGGCCGCAGGTCGTCGAGCGTGACGCCGGGCCTGAAATTGTCATAGGCAAGAATCTTCATCGGCCGTTCCTTGCATTGCTGTTCGCCCAGCGCCGGGTAGCATGGCTGAATCGGCGGCGGCAACGAACGAGATGGTGCGTTGAAACGGCCGCACGATTGCCGTTCTGTGCCGCGCGATCCCTATGGGCGGCCGGGCGGCCGCGGGATAATTTTTGCTGAAGAGGAGGAAAAGCGCGGTGACCATCGAAAGGCTGAACCCCGAGGGCATGCACAGCAATCCGGCCTATTCGCAAGGCGTGTCGCTACCGGCATCCGCGCGCATCGTGCTGGTCGGCGGCCAGAATGGCGTCGACGCGCAAGGGCGGATCGTCGCCAGGGACGATCTCGCTGCACAGACCGCTCAGGCGCTTTCCAACCTGGCAAAGGTGCTCGAAGCCGGTAGGGCAAAGCCTGAAGACCTCATCAGCCTCTCGGTCTATATCGCCGGCGACCTGGACATAGGGCCGGCCTTCGGCGCCTGGATGGCCTTCTGGGCAAACCGTGGCGCGCCGCCGATCATCAAGGTGCTGCGCGTCGCTGGCCTCGGCAATCCGGATTTTCTGATCGAGATGGAAGCCCAGGCGGCGATCGCCTGAGCCCTAAACAGGTTCTGCAAATCTTTTGCCCTGCCTGGAGGCCGGCGAAGCTTTTGCGAAATTCCATTCCCCTGCTGGCGGCCGGATTGGCACGATCTATCTTCTTTCCAACTGCAAACGGCTGGAAAAGACGGTAGGTTGCCGTCTTCCAGGGCGGTTGCTCATTCTGGCAACGGAGCATCTGACATGAGCAAGCACAAGATCGTGGCACCGGACGATGCATCGTCCCGCCTGCGCCCGCCCTATGCCTCGGTTCTCGACCTGATCGGGCAGACGCCGGTCGTCGAGCTGACCAAATTCGACATCGGCAAGTGCCGGCTGTTCATCAAGCTCGAAAGCCAGAATCCCGGCGGCTCGATCAAGGACCGCATCGCGCTGTCGATGATTGCCGCCGCCGAAAAACAGGGCAGACTGAAGCCCGGCGGCACCATCGTCGAGGCGACCGCCGGCAATACCGGTCTTGGCCTCGCCCAGGTCGGTATCCCGAAGGGCTACCGCATCATCCTCGTCGTGCCCGACAAGATGTCGCGCGAAAAAATCCAGCATCTGCGCGCGCTCGGCGCGGAAGTGCGCATGACGCGTTCCGACGTCGGCAAGGGCCACGCCGAATATTACCAGGACATGGCCGAAAAGATCGCCGCCGAGCTGCCCGGCGCCTTCTATGCCAACCAGTTTGCCAACCCGGCCAATCCGCACGCCCACGAAACCACGACCGGGCCGGAAATCTTTCAACAGCTCGGAGGCGATGTCGATGCGGTGGTCGTCGGCGTCGGCTCCGGCGGCACGCTGACCGGGCTCGGCCGCTACTTTGCGAAAGTCTCGCCGAAGACCGAGATGATTTTGGCCGATCCGGTCGGCTCGGTGCTGGCGCCGCTGATCAAGACCGGCAAGATGGTAGAGGCCGGAAGCTGGACCGTCGAAGGCATCGGCGAGGATTTCGTGCCGCCCAATGCCGATCTGTCGCTGGTCAGGAAGGCCTATTCCATTCCCGACAAGCAGAGCATGCTTGCGGTACGCGACCTGCTTTCCAAGGAAGGCATTCTCGCCGGCTCGTCGTCCGGCACGCTGCTTTCGGCGGCACTCCGCTATTGCCGCGAGCAGACCGTGCCGAAGCGCGTCGTTACCTTCGTCTGCGACAGCGGCAACAAGTACCTGTCGAAAGTCTTCGACGATTTCTGGCTGGTCGAGCAGGGCCTGGCCGAGCAGGAGCAGCATGGCGATCTGCGCGACCTGGTCATGCGCACGCTTCGCACCGGCGATGTCGTGTCGGTCGGCCCCGACGAAAGCCTGCTCAACGCCTATGGCCGCATGCGCCGCTCGGATGTCTCGCAACTGCCGGTGCTGGACGACGGCAAGCTCGTCGGCATCATCGACGAAAGCGATATCCTCGCCAAGGTCGAAGGCCCCTATGACAGCCGCTGGGACCGCTTCAAGGCCCCGGTCAGGACGGCCATGACCTCTAACCTGCACACGCTGCAGGCCAGCCAGACGCTGGACGCGCTGCTGCCGGTGTTCGACCGCAACGAGGTTGCCATCGTCTTCGATGGCGACGAATTTATTGGCCTGATAACCCGCATCGACCTGATCAACCATCTGAGGCGCGCCCGATGACCGTCAAAGCCACCGTATCGGGCAAAAACCGCCTCGCCTTCTCGACCCGCACCATCCATGGCGGCCAGAGCCACGACCCGACGACGGGCGCGGTGATGGTACCGATCTATGCCACCTCGACCTACGGCCAGCAGAGCCCGGGCGTGCACAAGGGTTTTGAATATGCCCGCAGCCAGAACCCGACCCGCTTCGCCTTCGAGCGCGCGGTGGCCGACCTCGAAAGCGGCGCAGCCGCCTTCGCCTTCGCTTCGGGGCTGGCAGCGATCGCAACCATTTTCGAACTGCTCGATTCAGGCGCGCATATCGTCGCCACCGACGACATCTATGGCGGCACGTTCCGATTGCTGGAACGGGTGCGCAAGCGCTCGGCCAACCTCCAGGTCGACTTCGTCGACTTCACCGATCTTGCCGCGGTCGAGGCGGCGATCCGCCCGGAGACCAAGCTGCTTTGGGTCGAGACGCCGACCAATCCGCTGCTGCGCGTCGTCGATCTCGAAGGCGTCGCCGCACTGGCCAGACGGAAGGGCGTGATGTCGGTGGCCGACAACACTTTTTGCAGCCCCTATCTGCAGCGGCCGCTGGAGCTCGGCATCGATATCGTTGTTCACTCGACGACGAAATACCTCAACGGCCATTCCGACATGGTCGGCGGCGTCGCCGTGGTCGGCGACAATAAGGATCTCACTGAGCGGCTAAAATTCCTGCAGAACGCCATCGGCGCCATTTCAGGGCCGTTCGACAGTTTCCTGGCGCTGCGCGGACTGAAGACGCTGGCGCTGAGGATGGAGCGTCATTCGTCGAACGGCCAGAAGATTGCGCACTGGCTGGAAAGCCGCCCCGACATCCGCCGTGTTATCTATCCCGGCCTGCCCAGCCACCCGCAGCACGCCATCGCCAGGCGGCAGATGCACGCCTTCGGCGGCATGATCACGGTCGAGCTCGACCGCGACCTCGCCGGCACCAAACGCTTCCTCGAACACACGCAGCTGTTCACGCTGGCCGAAAGCCTCGGCGGCGTCGAAAGCCTGATCGAGCACCCGGCACTGATGACGCACGGCTCGATCCCGGCGAAAAAACGCGCCGAGATCGGGATATCCGATTCGCTGGTGCGGTTGTCGGCCGGGATCGAGGACGGCGACGATCTGATCGCGGATCTGGATCAGGCGTTGGCGAGTTGAGGGGGAGCAGTCGTGTCGGAGGACTCGTGCTGAGACGGACAATTGCCAATGTCGGCGCCGCCCCTCACCTGCCTGCCGGCATCCTCTCCCCGTATAGCGACGGGGAGAGGGACGCCTTTGCCTGTGGTTTCGCAAGTCTTCTGCGCAGCAGAACTAGCGCCGAGGTCGCGACGGCCCCTTTCTCCCCGTCACTATACGGGGAGAAATGCCCGGCAGGGCAATGAGGGGCGGTGCCATCCGTCCCGCAATGTAATTGACTAAGTGGCATCTGGCAGAATTGTAATGCACACCATGAACAACCGACAACGCAACCAACCGACGGCAAACGACACCCCGCTCACCTTCGCCATCCTGGTCTTCCCCGGCTTTCCGATGATGGCGTTCAGCTCGGTGATCGAGCCGCTGCGCGCCGCCAACGTGCTGGCCAAGCGGGACTGCTATCGCTGGATCATCGTCGGCGCCACCGAAGGTCCGGTGGAGGCCTCGAACGGCGTCGTCATCCAGCCCGGCTTTGCCGCCCATGACGCGCCGAAGGTCGATCGCGTCGTCGTCTGCTCGGGCGGCGATGCCGATCATCTCGTCGCGCAAGATGCCGTGAGCTGGATCCGCAAGAGCCTGCGCGGCGGCGCCCATATCGGTGCGGTGGCTGACGCGGCGTTCTTTCTCGCCCGCGCGGGCCTGCTCGACGGTCATGCCTGCACCTTGCACTGGACCAGCCAGGCGGCTTTCATCGAAGCGTTTCCGGATATCGAGCTGAGGCGCGATCTCTATGTCATCGACCGCAAGCGCTTCACTTCGGCCGGTGGCGTCGGCAGCCTCGACATGATGCTGGAGATCATCACCAGCGATTATGGCGCCGAACTTGCCGCCGGCGTCGCCGAATGGTTCGTGCACAGCCCGCTGCGCTCCAGCGTCGACCGCAAGCTGATGCCGCTGCGCCTACGCACCGGCGTGCAGAACGAATTGGTGCTGTCGGCCATCGCCATCATGGAGGATGCGGTGGAGGAGCGGCTCGGCATGGCGGAACTGGCGGGGCGGCTTGGTGTCTCCTCCGACAAGCTCGAACGCAATTTCCGCTCCGAACTCAGCATCTCGCCCAACGGCTATTACCGCCGCCTGCGGTTGAAGCGCGCCGCCGACCTCCTGGCGCATTCGACGCTGATGGTGCGCGACGTCGCGCTGGCCTGTGGCTTTGCTTCGATGTCGAGCTTTGCCCGGGCGTTCCGGGAGGAGCACGGCCACGCGCCGAAGGTGTTGCGGCGGCATTAGGGGCGTCTGCAAGGCGCAAACCTCGGAGATTAGCCGAACCACCCTTCCGCTTCGTCATCCCAGGGCGGAGCAAGGAGCGAAGCGACGCGGCGCAGACCCTGGGATCCATGCCGTTACCTCGCGGCAGTGCTCCAGCGGGACCAGAACCGAGTTCTTCTTCGCACCGATGGGCCGAGCCTGGGATGATGCGGAGGCCAAGATCATTGGTGGCACCGATGCAGATCGGGCCGCGCTTCTGGCTTGCAGTCATGTAGGCATAGCCGATCCATGGTGGAAGGGTAGCTGGCGCCGTTGCGGATACAAGCGCCCCTTCTGAGCCGCTGCATTCCTCGGCTGATGTAACGGCATGGATCCCAGGGTCTCCGCGACGTCGCTTCGCTCCTGCTCCGCCCTGGGATGACGAAAGTGTGGTGGCTTACGGCTAATCACCGAGGCTGCCGACAAGCTCCTGCGGCATTCAGCACGACATCTGCGGGATTCCGCATAAGCTCTTGGCGCCGCGCCGCTATGTTCAGGGCCTTCCAGGAGGCACCCATGAGCATCGTCGTTTTTGACCCCGACAGCACCGAGGATGTCGACTTCAAGGACCGCATGCGCCATCCGGCTGCGGCCGATCCGGCCGGCGGCATGTGGTTGTCGGATACCGAGCCGTCCTTCATCGACGCCGACGCGCTGCGCAAGGGCCGGCTGGCCAGGCTGCGCGCCTGGATGCGCGAGGCCGGCTATGGCGGCGTGGTTTTGTTCGACCCCTACAACCAGCGCTACGCCACCGGCTCCCGCAACATGTTCGGCTATTTCCTGCGCAACTCGACCCGCTACTTCTTCATCCCGACAGAAGGGCCGATCGTGTTGTTCGAATATCCGCAGAGCTACCATGTCTCGATGGTGCTCGACACGATCGACGAGGCGCGGCCGTCCAAGCTGGTCTGGTCTTCAGTGTCGGGCCGTGACGACGAAACCGCCGGCCCGTTCGCCGATGAGATCGCCGAATTGCTCAAGGCGCATGGCGGCGGCTCGATGAAACTCGGGCTCGACCGCTGCAGCCATCTGCAGGCACTGGCGCTGGAAAAGCGCGGCTGCGACGTCCGCGATTGCCAGGGCGAGGTTTTGGCGGTGCGCGCGGTTAAGACGCCTGAGGAAGTAAAATGCCTGCAGGTGTCGATGGCTGGCGCCGAGGCTGCGGTCTATGCGGTGCGCGAGGCGATCAAGCCCGGCGTTTCCGAAAACGAGCTGTTCGCCATCATGTATGGTGAGGTGATCCGGCAAGGCGGCGAGTTCATCGAAACCCGGCTGCTGACCTCGGGCCAGCGCACCAATCCGTGGTTCAACGAGGCGAGCGGCCGCAAGATCAGGCCGGGCGAACTCTTGGCGCTCGATACCGACACGATCGGCTGCTACGGCTACTATTCGGACTTTTCGCGCACCTTCCGTTGCGGCCCGGGCAAGCCGACGGATTACCAGAAATCGCTCTACCGCATGGCGCACGACCAGGTTCAGCACAATATCTCGATCGTCAGACCCGGCATGGCGTTTCGCGAGATTGCCGAAAAGGCCTGGAAGATCCCGGACCGCTTCGTCGACCAGCGCTATACCTCGGTCATGCACGGCGTCGGCATGCATGGCGAGACGCCGTTCATCGCACATGCCATGGATTATGAAACCTATGGCCGCGACGGTGTCATCGTGCCCGGCATGGTGGTCAGCGTCGAAAGCTATATAGGCGAGAAGGGCGGCCGCGAGGGCGTCAAGCTGGAGGACGAGATCCTGATCACCGAGACCGGCACCGAGCTCCTGTCGCGCTTTCCCTATGAGGACGATTTCCTGGAGAAGCAGGTTTGACGCTCGTACTTTGGCGACTGTCGGAAACACCGTTCGCTTCGTCATCCTGGGGCGGAGCAAGGAGCGCAGCGACGCGGCGCAGACCCCAGGATCCATGCCGTGACTTCAGAGCGCTGCTGCCGTGCAGAATTCTGCTCCGCTGCACTCTTCGGCTAAGGTCACGGCATGGATCCCAGGGTCTCCGCGACGGAGCTTCGCTCCTGCTTCGCCCTGGGATGACGAAGCTGGCTAGGAGTCAGCCAATCTCCACGGCTTGCGGTAGCCCACGGAAAGGAACAGCGTTGGCCGGGAAGGCAGGCGTATCCGCATGAAAAGCCCGATCTCGATCAAGCGCGGCAAGGTGGCGGCGGTGTTCATCGATCTCCAGGAGGAGCATCGGCGGGACAAGCGCTATCTGGTCGAAGGCTATGGCGACATCCTCGCCAACGTCCAGCGGCTGCAGGAGGCGGCGCGGGCCAACAATGTGCCCCTTTACCACTGGGCCTATATCGTCGATCTCGCCACGGCGCGGCCGTTCCACCCGGTCGAGGCCAACGGCAAGTCGGCGTTTTCCGACAAGGACGATCCGCTGACTGCAATCTGCGCGGAAGTGGGCCCGGCGCCGGGCGAGACGATGCTGGTCAAGACCGACGCCAGCGCCTTCCGCGCAGGGCCTGCCGCCCAGCGGCTGAAGGCCGAGGGCATCGAGTGGCTGGTCGTTGCCGGCGTCTGGACCGAGGCCTGCATCGACGCCACCGTCAAGGATGCGGTGGCGCTCGGGTTTCGCGTGCTCTTGGTCAAGGATGCCTGCGGCAGCGGCAGCACGGCGATGCACCAGACGGCCATTCTCAATCTCGCCAACCGGCTCTATGGCGGCGCCGTCACCACCACCGACGGCGCCTGCCGGCTGCTGGCCGGCGAGACGGTCGAAGCCTGGCAGGTCGAGGGCTCGGTGCCGCTGCGCTTCAGCTATGAAAATGCTGCCCGGCTCTACGGCGAGCTCTGAGCGGGATCGCGCAGCGATGATCACCGAGGCCGATCGACCCGAAACGAGAGAGCGCGGAAAATACCAAACGCTGCTCGATTTGGAGCTGTGGGCCCATATCGACCGGGTCAACGAGTGGTATCCGCCCGAGATCGTCTACATGCCAATCGACAGGCAGCGGGCGGTCTATGATGCCATGTGCCGGGCGTTTCGCGAGCAATATCCGCCCCGTGTCAAGGCAAACGACAGCAGCGTCGGCGACCGTGCGATCCCCGTGCGGCGCTACCAGTTGGCGGGAACGGCGCCGCAGGCAGCGGTCGTCTATTATCACGGCGGCGGCTTCGTCCTTGGCGGGCTCGACAGCCATGACGACATCTGCGCCGAGATATGCGCCGGCACCGGATTTGCCGTGCTGTCCGCCGATTACCGGCTGGCGCCCGAGCATCTGCATCCGGCGGCTTTCGACGATGCGCTGGCGGTATTCGAATGGGCTGCGGCGACGACGGAACTGCCCATCGTGCTCTGCGGCGAAAGCGCCGGCGGCAACCTGGCCGCTGCGGTGGCACAGGCGACACGCCGCCATCCTCGCCATGCGATCGGCCAGGTGCTGATCTATCCCGAGCTCGGCGGTGACGAGCTAGACGGCCCAGAGCTGGATGGCAAAGCGCGCACCGGCTCCTATATCGAGCACGCCGAGGCGCCACTGCTGACATTGCGCGACGTCGAATTCTATCGCCATGTCCGCGCAGGCCCGGCGCAGTCGCCGGACGACCCGACATTTTCGCCGCTCGGCGATAGCGACTTCTCCGGCCTGCCGCCGACGGCCATCATCACTGCCGAATGCGACCCGCTGTCGTCGGACGGCCAGGGCTATCGCGACCGCATCCTTGCCGCCGGCGGCATGGCATGGTGGCGCGAAGAACCGCGCCTGGTGCACAGCTTCCTGCGCGCCCGCAAGACCGTGCCGCGCGCCGGCGAGGCCTTCGAGCGCATAATCGCGGCAATAGCCGCGCTGGGCGGGGTGACTGGCCGGAGTGACGCGGAGCGTCCTCCAAGCTCCACTGTCGCGGAACAGCGCACAACAACTGCGGAAACCCGAACACTGCTTCGGTCAGGCCAGCCCTATCATCACACCACGTAAGGAGCCCGCATCCGCGATGCGCCGGCCCGACAGGGAGGATTTACGATGAAGTTCATGCTGACCGACCGGAAATTGCATCCGCAGGCCGAGCCCGTCGCCGACGGCTTCAAGAAAGGCCAGATGAACCGGCGCGAATATCTCGCCACCATGGCCGCGTTCGGCGTCAGTGCGGCCGGCGCGCTGGCGCTTGGCGGGCTTGCGCCGTCGCCGGCCAGGGCCGAGGAGCCGAAGCGCGGCGGCGTTCTGCGCGTCGCCATGAACGTCAAGGGCTGGAAGGATCCGCGCACCTTCGACGGCGTCGAGATGTCCAACGTCGCCCGCCAGTGCAACGAATATCTGGTGCGCTGGAGCCGCGACTTCACCTTCGAGCCCTGGCTGCTCGAGAGCTGGGAGACCAGCGACGACGCCCGCGTGATCACGCTGCATGTCCGCAAGGGCATCACCTGGTCGAACGGCGACACCTTCAATGCCGACGATGTCATTCACAATCTGACGCGCTGGTGCGATGCGTCCGTCGCCGGCAATTCGGTCGCCGCGCGCATGGGCGCACTGGTCAACGCCGATACCAAGAAGGCCGTCGACGGCGGCATCGAGCGCGTCGACGATTTCACAGTCCGGCTCAATTTGCCCAAGCCCGACATTTCGCTGATCGCCGGCATGGCCGACTATCCGGCGCTGATCATGCACCGCAGCTATGAAGGCGACGGCGATCCGCTGAAAGCGCTGGCGATCACCACCGGGCCCTGCGAACTCGTAGCGTGGGACGCCGAGGTCGGCGCCGAAGTCCGCCGCAAGGCCAAACCATGGTGGAAGGGCGAGTTCTATCTCGACGGCATCAAATGGGTCGACTACGGCTCCGATCCCAACGCCATGCTGTCGGCCTTCGAATCGGGCGAGGTCGACACCGACCATGAAACCGCCTCCGACACGGTTTCACAGACCGACTCCATGGGCCTGAGCAATTCCGAGATCGCCACCGGCTCGACGATCGTCGCGCGTTTCAATATCGGCAACCCGCCCTATGACGACATCAAGGTGCGGCGCGCCGCACAACTGGCCGTCGACAACGCCGCCGTGCTGAAGATCGGCATGGACAACCGCGGCAAGCCTGCCGAGAACCATCATGTCGGGCCGATGCATCCCGAATATGCCGATATCGGCCCGGCCGTCCGCAACACCGATCAAGCCAAGGCCCTGCTCGCCGAGGCCGGCAAGGCCGACCACGAATACGAACTCATCTCGGTCGACGTCGACTGGCAGAAGAGCACCGGCGACGCCATCGCCGCGCAGATGCGCGAGGCAGGGCTGAAGATCAAGCGCACAGTGCTGCCGGCCGCGACCTTCTGGAACGATTGGAGCAAATATCCCTTCTCCTGCACGGAATGGCTCGGCCGGCCGCTGGGCGTGCAGGTGCTGGCGCTCGCTTATAAGTCTGGCGCCGCCTGGAACGAGAGCGCCTATGCCGATCCGGAATTCGACAGTCTGCTCGACAAGGCGCTGGCGATGCCCGACCCCGGCGCCCGCAAAGAGCTCATGGCCAAGATCGAACAGAATTTGCGCGATTCCGGCGTCATCATCCAGCCCTACTGGCGCTCGGTCTATCGCACCTATCGCAAGGGCGTGCATGGCTGCGAGCAACACCAGTCGCTCGAGCAGCATTTCGAGAAGGTCTGGCTTGACGCGTGAGCTTTGTCGCAGGTTCGATCGGTCGGCATCGGGGCGAGGAACCCACGCTGGAATGAAGCCGTGTCATCGATCTTCGCGCCACACGGATCAGCCGGCGACGCCAGCCTTCGAAATCTCTCCTCCGAGCCGCACTGTTTCCTGAATCAGCAGGTCCAGATCGTTGCGCCGGGTGCGGTGGTTGTTGATCGCCACCCTGAGGCAATGCTGGCCATGCACCGTCGTGTCGGAAATGGCGGCGATGCCTTCTTCCTGCAGCCTCAGCATGATCTCGGTATTGAGCGCTTTCAGGCGCTCAGCGTCCAACCCATCGGCGCGGTAGCGAAAGCAGACGATGTTGATGTTCACCGGCGCCACCAGTTCGAGCGCCGGTTCGGCCTCGATCAGCGCACCGAGATAATGCCCTTGCGCGATGTTCTGGTCGATCAGCCGGCCGAATTTTTCGATGCCGTGCTCCCGCAGTGCCATCCACACCTTCAGCGCGCGAAAACCGCGTGACGTCTGCAGGCCGTAATCGTGCAGCCATTGGCCGGAGGCCAGGCCGCGCGGCGTCGATTCCAGATATTCCGGCGTCACCGCGAACGTGCCGCGATGCGCGGAGGCATCCCGGATCAGCGCGCAGCCGACCTCGAAGGGCGCGTGCAGCCATTTATGCGGATCGAGCGCGATCGAGTGGGCGTGCTCGATGCCGGCAACGCGATGCGAATTGTCCGGCGCAATCGCAAGCAGAGCGCCGATGCAGCCGTCGACGTGAAACCACAGATCTTCTTTTGCCGCCAGGTCAGCCAGCGCTTGCAGATCGTCGATTGCGCCGGTGTTCACCGTGCCGGCCGTACCGATTACGCAGACCGGCTTGAAGCCGGCGTCGCGATCCTCGGCGATCGCCTCCCGCAATGCAGCGATATCGATCCGCAGCCCGGCATCGCTCGGGATGCGACGCAGCGCCCGGTTGCCGAGGCCGAGCGCCTCCATCGCCTTGCGGTGACAGGAATGAAGTTGGTCGGAGCCGTAGAAGCGCAGCGGCTTGTCGATGCCGGCAACGCCATGCTCGCGTATGTCGATACCCGCTGTGGCGTTGCGCGCCACGGTCAGCCCGATGATGTTGGCCATCGAGCCGCCGCTGACCAGCGTACCGCTGGCCGATTGCGGAAAGCCCATCATTTCCTTGCACCAGTCGACGACCTGGTTGTCCATCAACGCGGCGGCATGGTTGCCGCCGCCGAGGTTGGAGCCTTGGATCGCTGCCAGGAAATCGCCGAGCGCGCCGGTGAAATTGCTCGAGCCCATATACCAGGACCAGAAGCGCGGATGGATGTTGCCCATCGCATAGGGCATCAAGCTCCTGGTGACGTCGCCATAGATTTCTGCTAGGGGCGCCGGCGAACGCGGCAGCGGCGATGTGAAGAAGGTCCTCACATCAACCGGCATCTCCTGCCACACCGGACGCTCTCTGACATCGCGCAGGTAAGCGACGGCATCGTCGACGATCCGATGCGACAAGACCTGCACGTCGGCCCAGTTCGAGGGGTCAAGCGTTTCCTCGGTGGCCGTGACGGCCAGTCCAGGCTTCGTGTCCATGCAGGCCGCTCCCGATGCGCCGCCGTCACGCCGGAAACTGGCAGCCGGGCGTCGACTGCGAAAGCGCAGTCTCCTCGGCGTCCATCTCCGCTTCGATGCCGTCGAACAGCGGCGTCGTCATGTAGCGCTCGCCGGTGTCGGGCAGCATGCACAGGATCACCGACCCGGGCGCCGCCTTTTCCGCGATCTGCCGCGCGACAGCAAATGTCGCTCCGCCGGAGATGCCGGTGAAAATGCCTTCCTTCTGCGCCAGCGCCTTGGCCCATTTCGTGCCTTCGGGCCCGGCAATAGGCACCACCTCGTCATAGAGGCCGGCGTCGATCGCCTCCTGCAGCACGTCCGGAATGAAGTCGGGCGTCCAGCCCTGGATCGGATGCGGCTCGAACGCCGGATGGCTTGCGGCAGGCGCGCCGCCGGTGCCGCGCTGCTGCGGCTTGCCGCTGCCGATCAGCTGCGCATTGGCCGGTTCGGCGAGCACGATCCGGGTCTCCGGCCGCTCGCGGCGCAGCACGCGTCCGACGCCGGCGACGGTGCCGCCCGTGCCGTACCCGGTGACGAAGCAGTCGAGCCGCGAGCCGGCGAAATCGTTGATGATCTCGCGCGCCGTCGTCGCTTCGTGAATGGCGGCATTGGCCTTGGTCTCGAACTGGCGGGCAAGGAACCAGCCATTGGCTTCGGCGAGCTCCACTGCCTTCTTGTACATGCCAAAACCCTTCTGTGCGCGCGGCGTCAGCACCACCTTGGCGCCCAGCATGCGCATCAGCCTGCGGCGTTCGATGGAAAAACTGTCGGCCATCGTCACCACCAGCGGATAGCCCTTCTGGGCGCAGACCATGGCAAGGCCGATGCCGGTGTTGCCGCTGGTCGCCTCGACGACGGTCTGGCCCGGCTTCAAGGCGCCGCTGCGCTCGCCCTCCTCGATGATGTTGAGCGCCAGCCTGTCCTTTACCGAGGCGGCGGGATTGAAGAACTCGGCCTTCACATAGATCGTGGCATGGTCCGGTCCGAGATTATTGATGCGGATCGCCGGCGTATCGCCGACCGTGTCGAGAATGCTGTCGAACAGACGGCCGCGCCCGGCGGTGGTTCTGATTTTCTGTTGATGCAACACGTCGATCTCCTCGCTTTGTCGTTGTCTCTTGTGGTCACGGGCCGGTTACAGACCGGTGGCTTGGGCGGCGAGGTTTCGAGACCTTGCCGCGCTACATTTGCCTCCCGGCAATGCCAGCATCCGGCGCGGGAATTCGCTGCCGGATGCACCGTGTCGCGTTTGGTGATAAAACAAAGGCCGACTGGCCAGCGTGGGAGCAGGCGTGGAAACGTACGTGGAATCCGCCCGATCGAGCCTCGGCGGCGAGATGGCCGGTCTTTCCGTGCGTCTGCTCGGACTGCTGACGATTATCCGCAACGGCACCTTCGTCGAGCTTCCGAAGTCGCGCAAACTGTGTGCGCTGCTCGCCTATCTGGCGCTGGCGCCGCATCCGGTCGGCCGCAGCCGCCTCTGCGAGCTTTTGTGGGATGTGCCGAACGACCCGCGCGGCGAGCTTCGCTGGTGCCTGAGCAAGCTTAGAGGCATCCTCGATGAACCGCATCATCGCAGGGTCGAGACACCAGGCGACACGATCGCGCTTGATCTGAGAGGTGCTTCCGTCGACGCTGTCGACATAGCCTCGGCCGCCGCCAAGGGCGTTGAGACGCTCGATCTAGAGCGGCTGCGGGCTCTTTCCGGAATGTTTGCCGGCGACTTTCTCGATGGGCTGGAGATCGACCGCAGCCCGCATTTCAACAGCTGGCTGAACGCTCAGCGCCGCCGCTTCAGCTCTTGGCACGCCGCCATCCTGGAACGCCTCGTCAACAAGCTTCCGGCGGATGCCGACGAAATGTCTTCGCATCTGGACAAATGGCTGGAACTCGCTCCGTTCGACGGGCGCGCACATGTGGCTCTTCTGACCAGGCTGGCGCAGCGCGGCCAGTTTGACGCGGGCGAGGAACATCTCGCTTCCGCGGCGCAGCTGTTTGCTTCGGAGGATCTGGATTTCGGAGCCGTTCGTGAGGCATGGCGGACGATCCGCGGCGAACGACCTGCAGCAACGCTCTGGGCCCGACCTTCAGTCGTACCCGCGGCACCGCACGCGTCAATTATGCTTTCCCGTTCCGATACCGCTGCGTCACAGAAGGCTTCGCTCGCGGTGATGCCGTTTGCCGAAGAGGCGGCTGTCGGCGGCCCGCGCGGTGGATTGGCAGACGGCCTCACCCACGACATCATCACCCGCCTGGCCAAGCTCAGGGATTTCTTCGTCATCGCGCGCGGTTCGGTGTTTGCGCTCGCCGAAAGAAACATTGCGCCGGAAGATGCCGGCCGGCGGCTCAACGTCGACTATGTCGCCGCCGGCACGGTGCGCGGCCAGGCGGGCCGCGTCATCGTCGCGGTCGAGCTGGTCGAAGTGCGCACGGCCAGGATCGTCTGGGCCGAGACGTTCGAGCGCAAGCCGGACGACATCTTTGCCGTGCTCGACGACATCGGCAACAGCATCGTCTCGTCGATCTCGACCGAGATCGAGACCGTCGAGCGCAATCGCGCCGTGCTGAAGGCGCCCAATTCGCTGAACGCCTGGGAAGCCTACCACCGCGGCCTCTGGCACATGTATCGCTTCACCCGCACGGAAAACGAGCAGGCCCGGCATTTCTTCGACATAGCCTTGAAGCTCGATCCGACCTTCGCCCGCGCCTATGCCGGGCTCTCCTTCACCCATTGGCAAAATGCCTTCCAGCGCTGGGGCGACCGCGACCAGGAAAGCGCCCTGGCCTTCGAGGCAGCCGGCCAGAGCCTGCTCGTCGACGATCACAATCCGGCCGCTCACTGGGCCATGGGGCGGGCGCTGTGGCTGCGCGGCGAGCAGGACGGCTCCCTCATCGAGCTGGAACGCGCCGTAGACCTCAGCCCGAATTTCGCGCTCGGCCACTATGCGCTCTCGTTCGTCCATTCGCAGTCCGGCGATCCGCAGGCCGCGATCGGCTCGTCCGACCATTCCAGGCATCTGAGTCCCTTCGATCCGCTGCTGTTCGGCATGCTGGGCGCCAGGGCGATGTCGCATGTCCGGCTCGGCCAGTTCGACGAGGCCGCCGAATGGGCGCTGAAAGCAGCCGCGCGTCCTAACGCCCATGCCATCATCCTGGCGATTGCCGCGCATTGCCTTGCGCTGGCAGGACGGCTGGAGGAGGCACGAAGTTTCGCCGCTGCGCTGCGCAAGATGCTGCCGAACTACTGCGCCGACGATTTCATCGGCACCTTCCGCTTCGAGCCGGACGCCGAGGCGCTGTTCCGGCAAGGCGCCAAGCGGATCGGGCTGGGGTGAGGCCGCGCCGTTAGCCAGGTTCTCCAAACCGCTCATCGCTGCTGGCCGCCCCAAACATCGTCATATCCGCAGCCAAGGCGCATCGTCAGATTGGTTGCGAATTCATCGACCAGAGCGGATCAGACAGGCTCAACCGATTTGACTTTGCCGTCGGTGTCCACGAGGCAGCTTGTCTTCTTGCCACTGGCATCGAGTTCGACCTGATAGGTCTTGGAATCGAGCTTGCTCGATGAAACCGGAAGTATCTTCGTGCTGTCGACGCCGCTCGCCTTGGCGACCGCATTGGCGCAAAGCAGCTGAAGGTCCGCCGGGGCCGTCTCGACCTTGGTCCTGGACATCTGGTCCTGAGGCGGCGGCGGTGGCGCGCTGACGCAAGCGCTGAGGGCTCCAGCCAGGAGTGCGATTGCTGTCGCCCGGATTGAAGTTCTCACTGCATTTTTTGCCGACATTGCTTGGCCCTCTCCGAATGCCGCTCACACACCCTTGTAAAGTGCCGCCCCTTGCATGAGAACGATGACCTTGGCCCCAACTTTGACGCGGGATGCGAGATCGACGATGTCGTCGTTCTCATACGGATGCATCCCGATGACACGTCGAGCCCGATCGTCCATGGCTCCGGGGTCCCGTGTATCCGGTAGATCGTGTCCTGGTCGCGCTCATAGAGGTAGAACGCCCTCGCGCCGAGCGGGTTGTCGGGCCCTCCCTTCATGCCTCCGGCGTATTTCACCGCCTTCGGATCGCGAGCGACCATTTCGGCCGGAGGCGTCCAGGTCGGCCACTCCGCCATGCGGCCGACGCGCACGATGCCGGCCCAGCCAAACCCCTCCCGGCCCACGCCGATGCCGTAGCGCATGGCCTGCTGACCCGGCTGCACAAGGTAGAGAAAGTGCTGGTTGCCATCGATAATGATCGTGCCTGGCGCTTCCGCGGTGCGGAATTTGACCATCTGCGGACGAAATGCCTCGCACCTCATTATGCGCGGCGTAGTATTTGCGCCTTGGTGCGATCGTAGTCCACCCATTTGTGGGTTTTCGGGTCGAAAACCTGTGTTCCCGCAGCCAGCGCTCTTCCCCCTCGCTTCGGTGCTGAAATGAACCGGGACGGGAACAATCTGTCGCGGCAAGCACCGGGTTGTGACACCAGCCCCATCTTCCGACGGGCAACGGCTGAAGGTGCAGTGCGTCCGCCAAAGAGAGCGCCTTCACGTGCCGCCCCTGCAGGCTACCCGATGACAATCCGACTGGGAAGATGCTCACAACGCGGCCGCGGCGCCCTCCACTGCGCCTCTATGCGGCACGCCGCAGCGTTGAAAGTCCGGTAAACGGGCGGCGTTTCTTTCGGCCTGCGCAACTGCTGGCTGGGTTCGAAAAAATACCACAATAGATCGCGATTAGGGCGATCATATCAGATGCAGTCTCGTCGCGCCTTTTTTGTAAAGCTGGCGCAAAATTCACAGCAACGTAGAATATTACTTGTACTAACTCGGATTAATGAGAACAGAACTAAGGGAGTATTCCGGAATCTTGCTACTGGTCACATTTCAGTATCTGCTAAGATAGCCAGTGCTGATTCCGAATTATTAAGCATTTGCAAAATTCAATCCTGCGATATTGGGATTTGTCCTTGTCATAGGCTGACTCGGACGCAATTTCTTGGAAGCACAGCCGCGTCAGCGGATTGTTGAAACATGCTTGGGCGGATGGGGCACTAAGCATGGAGAGGAATATTGACATTCGCTAATGCGGCGGCCCCCGCCGGGAGCGTTTCCTCCTACGTAAGAGATTACGGCAACCGTCGGCTAAGTCGTCGAATGCATCGCCCACAGCCCGGCTCTCGTTCGATGGCCGGCGAAGCTTTGCCGTCCTCCGATTGGCGCCAGACTTCGCGGCAAGAGCGGGGATCGCCGCCTGCAATGGCCTTCCGATATGGACGATGTCCGCCGCCAACCAGTCGGAGGAATGAGTCATGAAATTCGTAATCTGTGCGGCCTTGGCCACTGCTTTGATGGCGATCTCCGGTTGTACCATCGACGACTACGATGGTTGCCGCGGAAGGACCTGCCTGGTTGATCGGTTCCATAAAGGGAGCCGGAAGATAGACGACCGGCCGCAGTTCGACAGGAACGGCAATCCCAACTTCGATACCAGGGGCCGTTACATCGGCTGCCATGGGCTCGGATGTAAGGTCGACGATCCTGATGACGGGGATCAAAGCATCGACGACAGGCCGCAGTACGATAAGGAAGGCAATCCGAACTTCGATACGCAAGGCAACTACCAAGGCTGCCGCGGCATCGGCTGCGAGGTCGATACACCGGACGATGACAATTCATCGGACGACGACGATTCCGATTAGTGGACCCTCCAACACGAACGAAGAGAATGCCCTCATGTCTGAATCCAACGGTCTTATCCCGCGATGTGCCAAAATCGTGATGATCGGCCTCATGGGGCTGGCAACGACGCTGACCTTCGCTTTCGCCGCGAATGGTGCCTGCGACGGCGTAAAGGTCGATGTGACGAAGGCGCGCAAGCAGGAATATGCCCCCCTCGTTGCCTCGGCGTTGGACAACAAGGTCAAGCCCGCTCGGGTGAAGTTCATCACGATCATGGAGAACGGCAACTGGAGCGCTGCCTACGTCTCCACGCCGGTGAGCGACGACGGCGTGATGTTCTTCCAGACAGTCGACGGAAAAAAGCAATTTCGCGACGTGTGGGGCGGCTATGCCGACCCGTCGGAAAAACCTGAACTGGTATCCTGGGCGAAGAAGCTCGGAGCGCCGCAAGATCTGGCAAAGTGTTTTGCCGAGGAAGTTACGGAATGACGGTGATGATCGCTGGAAATTGCCGCTGACCGTTGGTGCAGGGGGAGAATGATTTGGGAGCACCCGGGGCGCCGGGCCTCTGAGATCGGTTCCAATCATCAGCTGCAGGATGTGCAAAATGCAAACTGTTCGAAAATCCAGACTGATAATTCAGTTCGCCCATGCATTGGCAACTTCAGTGAAAATGACGGCTGTTGTGAGTGTAGCCATCCCGCACACGATCAATGTTGCGTATGCCAGCAAATATGATCTGCCGAAACCCTATGTTTCCCGGGCTCTTAACGCGGTTTTGATACCCATCAACCACGCCTCTCGGCACCGCTACCAGATCCCGCCCAAGCTTCGCGGGGTGTATGTCTTGGCCGTTGCACCCCATGGCGTTGCCGCGCGGCAAGGCATCCGGCCGGGTGACGTGCTTGCCACAGTGCGGCATCAACCGATTTCGACGCCGACCGATGTCGACCGACTCGTTTGGGCCGCTCTTGCCGTGAGCGCTACCAGTTTTCTGTTTGGCGTGAACCGCGGAACAGAAGTCGCAGATGTCGTCGAGGTCAATACCAACATCACCGTCAACAACTTCAATACCAACATCTCGGTCAACAATATCTCGCAATGGACGAGCGTCGATAACCATGAGGAGTGGACGCAGATCGTCGATCAGTACGACGACGAGATGGAGACAAGCCTCGAAGACACCAGCTATCGCGAAGACGACTCGCTGCCCGGCGACGCCAGTCCAGACGCCAACGCGCCTTCTGCCGATGCTGACGACGATTCCAACGACACCAGCGCGGACACCGATGGCGATAGCTCGGACGAGAGCACCGATGACAGTTCAAATGATCAGGACGATTCAAGCGATCAGAATGACGATGAGCAGCAGTCGGACGACACTGATGACGACGACAACACCGACGACGATAGCTCGGATGACAACACCGACGACAATAGTTCCGATGATCAGGACAATTCTGGCGATCAGAACGACGATGAAGATTCAGCGGGCGGTGACGATGACCAAAACAGCACCGACACCGACGATGACAGCACGGATGGCGATGCGTCGGATGACAGTAGCGACGACAGTAATGGATCGGATGATGACGATTCCAACTAGTGGCTGGCCCTGGCGGCGACGGATATCTGAAGTGAACGGCGGGATAAACCACCGCCCGTCAATCGGTGGAATCTAAACGGAGGACAATCGATGAAAACCGCAATACTGACTGCCGTGGTTCTGGCCATGCCGACGTTCGCCTCTGCCCAGGACAAGTGCTACGACGCCGCCAAGGATCAGGCCTCGCTGAATGCGTGCGCCGATGCCGCGTTCAAGAAATCCGACAAGAAGCTCAATGAGCTTTACAAGCAGATCGAAGCCCGCCTGAAGGACGACGCGGATACCAGGAAGCTTCTTGTCCAAGCACAACGGGATTGGGACAAATTTCGCGACGCCGAGTGCAGTTTCCAGACTTCAGGAGCGGCCGGAGGAAGCGTAATGCCGATGCTCACCGCGCAGTGCATGGACAGCCTGGCGCAATCCCGTGTCAAAGCCTTCGAGGGTTACCTGAAATGCGGCAAGCAGGGCGATCCGATGAGTTGCCCCGTTCCGGCCGCGAATTGACACGTCGGTGCCGGGATGAGGACCTTCATCGTATCTGCAGTGCACTTGATAGCTGGGCTCTTGCTGGCGGCAATTGTTACGGTCGCAAGTGCCGCTGAGATCCCCGAAGGGGACTATTACATCGTCGCGAAGCATTCCTACAAAGCGCTCACCGCCTTTGAAGGCAGGCATGGCGAGATCGTGCTTGGTCAGTCCGCTCGCAAACCCAAGGATGGTCCCGCGCAGCTGTGGACCATCACCAGGGCGACCGGGGAAACGAACGGCGCAACCTATCAGATCCGGTCTCTACGATACGGAACGTATCTCGCCGGCGGCGACGAAGACGAAAACGGGGATACGAGTGTCGTCCTCGAGGATGAGCAGTCCGCTGGAGGGTGGCGCTTCAAGCCGCATCTGAACGGCTATGGCATCGAGCTGGATGACAGCGGCACGACGCTCAACGTCAGGGCCAATGAACGTGCGGACGACGCTCGGATCATCGTCTATGACGCCAGCCTGGACGACAATGCCCAGTGGTTGCTTTATCCGGCCGGCAATGGCGACCGACCGGCAGCGGCGTCGGCAGTGGTGTCGGAATTCGACAATCTGAACAAGCGCTATCGCCTTGCTCCGATGCCTGCAGCCACACCCGACGCCAATAGGCTGAGACGCACGAAGCTGATGGACGATCAGCCAAGCGGTGTGTTCGTGAAAAAGGGAGAAGCGGTATCGGTTACGGCCGAAGGCCTGCCGCCTTCCCCCGACGGCTTGATGATCATGATCGGCCCGATGAACAGCTTCTATGACGAAAGACCCCAGGATGACCCGCAATTGGTCATTGCCAAGGAAGGGCGCACCGACTTCACGGCGAAGCGCGACGGGCTGATCTATTTCCGCTACGCCGAGAGCGGCTTCAGTGCGGCTCTGCCTCCGATCGACGTGGCAATTGCGCGTGGCGGCAGTTCGATCCCCCTCTACGTCAAGGGAAAAACAAGCTTCGAAGACTGGCGTAAAATGCTCACCGACATGCCCGGTGCGCCATTCGTCGAGATGATAAGCGAGCGTGTTGCCATTACCGCGACCCGCAAAGTCTATATGAGGGCGCCTCAGGACGACCCTGCGGAAATTCTCGACACCCTCGAGCAAATTCTAGGCTGGTACGATGCACTATCTGGTCTCGACGGTTCGTCCAAACTTCATCGGGCATCCCATTTGCGCATGCACTATCAGCAGGACACGGTGACACCGGCGAAGGTCTTCGAAGACGGCATATACATGTACGCAGGCAACTATTTCATAGGTGTCCCCGGCAGCAACATGGGTGATTTGCTGAACGTGAAGAAGCTGCGGCAAGCGTGGTCGATCTGGCATGAAACCGGCCATATGTACCAGCAGCAAGATTGGACCTGGGGCGAGATTGTAGAAACTACGGTCAATATCTACTCGCTCAACGCCCAGGCACATTTTGGCCATCCGTCCCGCTTGAAAGAGCGCGATGACTCTACTGGCAAGACGCCGCTGGATCTGGCGGCGCGATATCTGGCGCGGAAGACGCGCGATTTCGACAATGAAAAACAGATGCGTGTCAGCGCGGATGACGACGATGAGCTTTGGGCGCGGCTGGTCATGTTCGATCAATTGCGCCGGGGTCTCGGCGAGGATTTCTATCCGAAGCTTCACCGATATTATCGCGAGCATCCACTGGATGATGCCAATGAGCAGGATGCGGTCAAGGTACAAACCTTCATCCTGCGTGCCAGTACGGTCGCAAATCAGGACCTGACCCAGTTCTTTTCCGATTGGGGGCTGCACATCGAGCAGGAAACCGCCGACAGATTGAAGCGTTTGAACCTGCCTCCAGCAGATTCTCAACTGTCGCGCGTTGGTCTGAATGTCGCTTCACGGTGAAGCCGGCGGCGAGCGTCATGCCGGCGCCAGACACGAAAGGATGCGGGGGCATCGGCATTGCGTGAGGGGCCTTAAAGGAGGTGGATTGTGAAACGCTATAGATCACTGCCCGCAGTGACGATTGCAGCATCTGCGCTGTTGGCATGTGTTGCGTCGGCAACAGCCCAGGGCGATATGGGCTTCGACGTCAACGTCACGCTTTCCAAAAAGGCAGCCGCCAGGCTCGTGGCTAAAAAGGAAGGGATCGTTGTCCTCGCCTCCTATTACGGTGACCCGAAGCGGAGCGCCGAGAAGCACGCCAACGAAGTCGGCCAGATCGATCTCACGCCGCAGGACGAAGAGGTCGAGATAGCGGGCACAGCGGGCCACGCTCACATCAGCGGCACAAAGGTCGACACGAAGCGTCTCGACTGGCTTGCCGGCCCTCCCGAGGTCAACGTCAACGTTGCGTCGGCGCGCAAGAGCAGTCCGGACAATCTGCTCAGCTGCGATTTCATCGACGGTCCACTAAGCGATGTTCAAAGGAAGCCTGTGACGCTTCATTGCGGATTGATCGAAGAAAATGTGGACACGAAGTTGAGGCCATAAGGCTTACAAAAATCATGCCGCCTCGTTACCGGCGCCAACGCAGATTATCGGCGGCATGACCTGCTTTGCTCAAGGGAGGTGAAGGTTCTCATGCGCCCATTGTTCGCTATCTGTTTCTGCCTGGCCATCATGTCCTTGCCTGCCGCCGCCTATGCCGAGCGTCGTTGTGGCTGGTACTCCAGCCCGACACTCGGCAACCTCGTCCTGACCGACAGTGACGGGGATTGGTGGATCCAGATGCAGGGACGGCCGGATCCCAAAGGCATCGACAATGTGCCGGCCTTTAACGAGCGACAATTCGTCGAGACCAATGTGCCTGGTTCGGGCCACGGCTACGGATGCGCGTGCATGACCGTCGTAACCAACGCCAAGCAACAGAAGATCACCAGAGTGATCTCGGGCCAAATCCTTCCGCTGCTGCGCTGTCGCAACGACAGGTCGCTGCCTAACCCGGACGGATAATTGTTAGATATCTTGTGGATGCCATGGACGACGGCGGACGCCTAGGCATCAGCTCCAGAAAAAAAGCCCGGCAAAACCGGGCTTTTTCTTGGGGTTTCTGAACCCTATCAAAAAGTTCGAAACGGGAATTTGGTGCCCAGAAGAGGACTCGAACCTCCACTCCTTGCGGAACACGGACCTGAACCGTGCGCGTCTACCAATTCCGCCATCTGGGCTGGTGCGCGCTCATTAAGCGGGCGAGGGATGAGTGTCAACGCGCTTTTTTGAAAGCCGCGTTCCTTCTCCGGCTCAATGCTCCAGCACTTCCTTCGACGCCACCGTGGAATCGGCGTTGAGCGTGTAGATGACCGGCACGCCGGTGCCGAGTTCGAGCTTGACGATCTCCTCGCCCGATTTGCCGTCCAGCGCCATGATCAGCGCGCGCAGCGAATTGCCGTGTGCCGCCACCAGCACGGTGCCGCCGCGCAGCACATGCGGCTGCAGATCGTGCAGGTAATAGGGCCAGACGCGCGCGCCGGTGTCCTTCAGGCTTTCCCCGCCGGGCGGCGGCACGTCATAGGAGCGGCGCCAGACATGCACCTGCTCCTCGCCCCATTTCTTACGCGCATCATCCTTGTTGAGGCCGGAGAGATCGCCATAGTCGCGCTCGTTCAGCGCCTGGTCGCGTACGGTTTCGAGCTCGCTCTGGCCGAGGGCATCGAGAATATGCTGGCAGGTCTTCTGCGCCCGGATCAGCGACGACGTGAACGCGATGTCGAATTTCATGCCACGCGCCCTGAGCTTGGCGCCGGCCGCCTTGGCCTCGGCATGACCCAGTTCGGTCAGGTCGACGTCGCGCCAGCCGGTAAAAAGGTTCTTCAGGTTCCATTCGCTCTGGCCATGGCGCACGAGCACGAGAGTTCTCGACATATTTGCTCCTTCAAATTTTGTGGATCGGCCAAATTTTGTGGATCAGCCAAATCTGTGGATCAGCTTGTCAGGCCGAGCACGTCCCGCATCGAATATAGGCCCGGCTTGCGGCCGCGCGCCCACAGGGCTGCCTTGACCGCGCCGCGGGCAAAGATCGCCCGGTCCTCGGCATGATGGGCGAGCGTGATGCGCTCGCCGGTACCGGCCAGCACCACACTGTGATCGCCGACCACCGAGCCGCCACGCAAGCTGGCGAAACCGATCGAGCCTGCCTTGCGCACGCCGGTATGGCCGTCGCGCACGCGAACATCGTTGCCGGCAAGTGCTACGCCGCGCCCAGCGGCGGCGGCCTCGCCGAGCAGCAGCGCCGTGCCCGACGGCGCATCGACCTTGTGCCGGTGGTGCATTTCCAGGATCTCGATGTCGAAATCGTCAGCATCGAGCGCGCGCGCCGCCTGCTCAACCAGCACCGCCAGCAGATTGACGCCGAGGCTCATATTGCCTGACTTGACCACCGTCGCGTGGCGCGCCGCCGCCGCGATCCTGGCATTGTCTTCGGCCGAGCAGCCGGTGGTGCCGATGACATGGACGATGCGCGCCTGCGCGGCATAGCCGGCGAATTCGACAGTTGCTGCCGGCGTGGTGAAATCGAGCACGCCGTCGGCCTTGGCGAAGGCCGGCAGCGGATCGTCGCCGATCGCCACCTCGAGCCTGCCGACGCCGGCCAGCTCGCCGGCATCCTTGCCGATATGGGGCGAACCGGCCCGCTCGATCGCGCCGGCAACGCGGGCGCCCGGTATCGTGTGGATGGCGCGGATCAGCGCCTGGCCCATGCGGCCGGCCGCGCCCACCACCACCAGGCCCATTTCACTAACGGTCGAAGTGTCACTCATGAATGTCTCCCGGCCGCCTTTTTCGCGTGACCATGTTGCGCCGCAGTCTGGATTGGCTTGCCGTCATCGACAAGCCCCAGCCCTTTCCTGCCCTGCACCCGGTGGAACCGCGCATAGACGCTGTGCGGGTCGGCCATCAGCGAGGCATGCGTGCCCTGTTCGACCAGCCGGCCCTGCTCCAGCACGATGATATGGTCGGCATTGACCACCGTCGACAACCGGTGCGCGATGACGATGGTGGTGCGCCCTTCCATGACATGGGTCAGCGCCTGCTGGACGCGGGCCTCGGCCTCGTTGTCGAGCGCCGAGGTGGCTTCATCGAGCAGCAGGATCGGCGCCTGCCGCACGATGGCGCGGGCAATCGATACGCGCTGGCGCTGGCCGCCCGACAGCGTCACGCCGTTCTCGCCGACGGGCGTGTCATAGCCTTGCGGCTGCTGGCGGATGAAATCGTCTGCCGCGGCCTGTTGCGCGGCGCGTTCAATCTCGGCGTCGGTGGCGCTCAGTCGCCCGTAGCGGATGTTGTCGCGGATGGTGCCTTCGAACAGATAAGGCTGCTGCGATACATAGGCAATCGAGCCGCGCAGCGAATGCTTGGTGACCTTTGAAATGTCCTGGCCGTCGATTTCGATGCTCCCCGACTCGACGTCGTAGAAGCGCTGCAGCAGCGCAACCAGCGTCGTCTTGCCGGCGCCCGAGGCGCCGACGATGGCGGTCACCTTGCCGGCGGCGGCGACAAAGCTCAGATCCTGCAGGACCGGCGCCTCCTCGACGTAGCGGAAGGACACATTGTTGAAGCGCACTTCGCCAGAGGTGAATTTCGCCTCGGCGGCTGCCGGCACGTCACCCTGCTGCGGCTCGAGGTCGAGAAGCTCGTAAATCATGCGCGCATTGACCAGCGACTTTTCCATGCCGACCTGCATGCGCGCCAGCCGCCTGGCGGGGTCATAGGCAAGCAGCAGGGCGGTGATGAAGGCAAACACCGCGCCCGGCGGCTGGCCGCCGACGGTCGCCCGGTAGCCGGAATAGGCGATGACGCCGGCGACGGCGAAGCCGGCCAGCATCTCGGAGATCGGCGTCAGCCGTTCCGAGACGCGGGCGATCTTGTTTGCCCGCTGCTCGGCGCCCGCGACGAGGCCGCCGATGCGGCGCGACAGCTCGTCTTCCAGGGTGAAGGCCTTGACGATGGCGATGCCCTGGGTTGCTTCCTGCATGGCGCCGATCAGCCGCGAGTTGATCTGCACCGATTCACGGGTGATGCGACGCACCCGGCGCATCAGATAGGTGACACTGTAGATCAAGGGCGGGCCGATCAGCAGCGACATCGCCGAGAGCATCGGGTCCTGCCAGATCATGACGCCGACCAGCGCGACAAGCGACACGGCATCGCGCGCCAGCGATGTCAGCGTCATCGACAGGAGATCGCGGATGCCGTTGACGTTCTCGTTGATCTGCGCGGCGAGCCGGCCCGAACGGGTGTCGTTGAAGAAGCTGACGCCGAGCTTCATCAGATGGTCGAAGATGCGGCGTTGATAGCGCGCCACCAGATTGTTGCCGATTTTGGCCAGCGTCACTGCCTGGCCGTAGCTGGCCAGCCCGCGAAGCATGAAGGCGGCCAGGATCGACACGCTGATCAGCGCGATAAGATCGCCGCGCTGTTGGTAGAAGATCTGATCGATGACATCCTTCATGATCCAGGCTGTGAAGGCGGTCGTCACCGCGATCGTCACCAGGCACAGCACGGCAAGAGCATAGTACCAGCGATAATCGCGGCTGTTCTCGGCGATGATGCGGCGGATCACCGCCACGATCTCGCTGGGACGGACTTTCCCTTTGGTTGGTGCTGGAAGTGTCAAGTTGGAGCGCTTTGTGGTTTCGGTTCGGCCGGGCTGCAATTCGGCAACCTCTTACCGCCCCAATGGCGGCTTGCCTATGGCTGGGGACGGCGAAACTTCGTCGCGGCGCAGCTTGTGTCCTAGACCCGCCAGCGCCGCCCCGCCGTCTGCACGCCGAACAGCGACGGATTTCTGGCATAGGCGGCCAGTCCTAAAAGCGCCGCCAGCGGATGGGTGATGACATAGACCGGCATGCTGCGCATCAGGGCGCTGTGCGGCGCCTTGTCCTCGAAGGCGGCGCGAAAATTGCCGGTGCGCAGTGCCGGCAGGATTTTTTGCGCGATGCCGCCGGTGAGAAACACGCCGCCGCGGCTCATGAACACCAGAGCTAGGTCGCCGGCGGTGCGCCCCAGGCAAGTGACGAAGATCGACAGCGCCTCTTCGGCCACCGGATCGTTCTTTGCCAGCGCCGCGGCGGTTACCTCGGCAGGCGTGGTAAAGGGCGACGGCTTGCCGTCCGCCTTGGCCACCGCCCGGTAGGCATTGACCAGGCCGCGCCCGGACAGGATCTGTTCGCCGGAGATGCGGCCCTCGAGCTTCTCGATATGCGGAAACACCTGGAAATCGCGCGGCGAGCGCGGCCCAATATCCATATGGCCCCCCTCGCCGGGCACCGGGATCCAGTGATGCAGCGCATAGACCAGCCCGGCGACGCCGAGCCCCGTTCCCGGGCCGAGCACCACCCGCCCGGAATTCGGTTCCGGCGCGTCACCGCCGATCTTTTCCATATGCTCTTCGCCGAGCGCGACGACAGCCAGCGCCTGTGCCTCGAAGTCGTTGAGCACGACGACGTCGCTGAGACCGAGACTGGCGAACATCTGTCTCGGCTTGACGATCCATGGGCAATTGGTAAGCGGGATCTCGTCGCTTTCGACAGGACCGGCTACCGCCAGCACAGCCGAATTCGGCCGGACCGACGAGCGGTCGAGCACGGCCGACTGGATCGCCTCGTCTATCGTATTGAAGTTGGCGGTCTGGACGATCGTCGGCTCGCCGGCTTCGGAATTCGCGTCAAGCACGATCGAGAAGCGCGCATTGGTGCCGCCTATGTCGCCGATCAGGATCGGAAATCGCAACAGAGTGTCGTCGTCGCTTACGCCTGGCATGCTCTCGTCCGTTCCCGACGCGTATCGCCGTTCTCTCGTTGACTAGCGCATGACCGCAAAAAGGGAAATCGGTTTTCGAAGTGGAGATGCACGGATGCAGACAGCGAGCACGCCGCCCCCATCAGTGCCCCGGTCGTGGACGCGGCAGTGGAATGCGGATCTCGGGGGTCGCCACAAAGGCGTTCGCCGAGGCCGGAAGCGCTGCCGCGCCGGCTGCGACCGTCGGCGGCGGCGAAGGCTCTGTCGCGGGAGCAGGTACGGCCGCGATCGGCACGCCGTCGCCATGGTAGGTGACTGCTTCCGCCGAGGCCGGAGCCGGCGCGTCGAGCACGAACTGGCATTGCCTGGGCAGGTTCGCCATCGTCATCACGTCGCGTGCCTTCGGCTTGTCCGGGTTCTTGTTGGGGCGCCACGGCTCCTCGGTGAACCACCACGCCAGCGCCTGGTCGCAGCCATCGCCCGGCACCGTCGCTTCCTGCGCCTTGCAGTCGGGTGATCCAGCCTGGCAGCCGATGCGAATGTGGAAGTGGTAGTCGTGGCCCCAGAACGGCCTGACCTTGCGCAACCAGCTGCGGTCGCCTTTGACCGTGTCGCAGAGCTTCTTCTTGATCCCTGGATTGACCAGGATGCGCTCTACTTCAGGATAGCTCGCAGCGCGCTTCAACAGCCGCGTATGCATCGGCGTCCACAGCCCGTCCTTCACCAGATGGGTCTTTTCATCGACCATCAAGGTAGCGCTGATGTTTTCGCGCTCTTCGGTAGAAAGCTTGCGGTCGGGCATCGGCGTCAGCCAGATGTCGGCGTCGAGGCCGATCTGGTGCGAGGCATGGCCGGTCAGCATCGGACCGCCGCGCGGTTGCGAGATGTCGCCGATCAGCAGGCCCGGCCAGCCGTCGGCCGCGGCATCGCGCGACAGTTTCTCGATCAGCGCGATCATTGCCGGATGGCCCCAGCGGCGATTGCGCGACGGCCGCATCACCTCCCAATGCCGGCCGTCCAGGGGCAGGGCGACGCCGCCGGAAAAACAGCCTTTGGAATAAAAGCCGATCGATTGCGCTGCTGCGAGTGCCGGCAGCTTTTTGGCGCCGAACAGGTCTTTTGCTCGTTCCTCGGCGCTCGTCGTCTGCGCTGCAAGCGCCGTCAAGCCGGCGACGGCCAGTGCTGCCGAAAGCAGCAGCGTTTTGCCGGGCAACGCTCGCTTTAACGTCTTCCCCAAGCTGGACCCCTCCGCGATTTGAACCGCATCATACTACGCCCCGCGCAACATATCGATCACGACCGTTTCATCGGGCTGCGCGCCTCGCCGTCGCGCCAGTCGCCGCTCGCCCACATGGCGTCGAGAGCCGAGCGGTAGTCGGGGAAGCGAAAGCCATAGCCGGCCGCCTTGATCGCTGCATTGGCGACACGCTTATTTTCGCCATAGAAGGACCGCGCCATGGGCGAAAGTTGGGCGGTCTCGAACGGAATTTCGGGTGGCGGCTCGATGCCCATCAACCTGGCGGCATAGGCGACGACGTTCTGCGGCGGCGCCGGCAGGTCGTCGGTGACGTTGAAGATGCCGCCGCGATTGCCTTCGGCGAGATGCCAGAGCGTGCCGGCAATATCGTCGCAATGGATGCGGTTGAACACCTGGCCCGGCTTGACCAACCGCCGGGCGGTGCCGTTTTCCAGATTGACCAGGGCGTTGCGGCCTGGCCCATAAATGCCGGAAAGCCGCAGGATCGCCACCGGCCGGCCGACGTCGTGGCCCAGTTTCAGCCAATCCTGCTCGGCGGCAACCCTCATCACTGATCGCTTCGATACTGGCCGGCATTCGGCGGCCTCGTCCACCCAATTGCCGCCATGGTCGCCATAGACGCCGACGGTGGAGAGATAGGCGATCCATTCGAGCTCCGGCATGTTGGCTGCGATCACCTCGCGAGCCGCGCCCAGCACCGGGTCGCCGGCCTCGTCCGGCGCGACCGAAACGACGAGATGGGTTGTCTTCCCAAGCGCATCGCCGATTTCGGAGGTCAGCGTGCCATCGAAACGCAGCGGCACGATACCGGCTTGCCGCAGCGCCGCGAATTTTTCCGGCGACCGTGTTGTACCGAAGATCGTTGTGTCGGCATCCCTGTTGGCGCGGGCGAAGGCCTTGCCCGAATAACCGGCGCCGAAGATGAAAACCTGCTTTTTGGTCATGTATGCGCCTCGATCGGCTTTGGCAGGGCCAGAAGCCATTCGCCTCTCACAGCCTCGTCATCTTCTGCTTGCAAAGCGGTTGCGGCACGTTCGGCAAACTCCCGACCCGGCACCAGCCGCGATAGCGCCCATACCGCGGCTCCGCGAACCAGGGGCGAGGCGTCGTCGAGCAGCGCGCGGACGGCGCCGGCAAGCGACAAATCCTGAGAATTGCCGGCGGCGATCAGCACGTTGCGGATGAAACGATCGCGACCGATGCGCTTGATCGGCGAGCCCGAAAAAAGCGCGCGGAAGGCAGCGTCGTCGAGGCGCAGCAACTCGGCGAGCGACGGTTCGCGCAAGTCCGCGCGGGCGGCAAGCTTTGCCTCCGAAGCAGCTTGGGCGAACTTGTTCCACGGACAGGCGGCCAGGCAGTCGTCGCAGCCATAGATGCGATTGCCGATCTTTTCCCGGAACTCATGTGGGATCGGCCCTTTGTTCTCGATGGTGAGGTAGGAAATGCAGCGCCGCGCATCGAGCCGATAGGGCGCCGGAAAGGCATCGGTCGGGCAGGCGTCGAGGCAGGCCCGGCAGGAGCCGCAATGATCGTCCTCCGCCGCGTCCGGCACCAGTTCGGCCGTCGTGAAGATGGTGCCGAGGAACAGCCAGGAGCCATGCGCGCGGCTGACCAGGTTGGTGTGCTTGCCTTGCCAGCCGAGGCCGGCCGCCTCGGCCAGCGGCTTTTCCATCACCGGCGCGGTGTCGACAAACACTTTCACGTCACCGCCGGCGCGCACCACGATCTTGCCGGCGATCTCCTTCAGTCGGCCTTTCATCACGTCATGGTAGTCGCGGTTCTGCGCATAGGCCGAGATCGCGCCGCGGTCGCGCTTCGCCAGCACCTCGCGTGGATCGTGGTCGGGGCCGTAATTCATCGCCAGCACGATGATCGAGCGGACCTCCGGCCAAAGCGTCGTCGGTTTGCCTCGCCGCTCGAGTGTTTCGGCAATCCAGCCCATCGAGCCGTGAAAGCCGTCGGCAACGAATTCGGCCAGCCGTTTCGGCGCCTGCGGAATCGCATCGGGCGTTGTGACGGCAACGGCGTCAAAGCCGGCGTTCCGCGCCTCGCGGTCGATCAGCGCGCGCAGCTTTGCCGTATCAGAAATCGAGGTCCGCATAGTGTGACACCGGCGACAGGCCACGCACCCGGTCGGACAGAAGCGGCCGGAACGAAGGCCGTGATTTCACCCTTGTATACCATTCGCGCGCGGCGCTGTGTTCGCGCCAGTCGATCTCGCCGAGATAGTCGAGCACCGACAGTGCTGCTGCCGCCGCGAGATCGGCATAGGTGACCTTGTTGCCGGCCAGCCAATGACGGGTTCCGGCCAGCCAGTTGGTGTATTTCATGTGCTGGCGGATATTGGCGCGGGCGGCGCGGATCGCCGCCGAATCGGGCGAGCCGCCGCCTGCCGTTTCCGGCATGACCGGCTTCAGAACGCGCTCGCGCACCAGATGCCGGGTAACCTCGCTTTCCGCCTTGTTGAGGTACCAGTCGGTCAGCCGGCGGATTTCGGCGCGCTCCATCGGATCCTCGGCGAACAGCCGCTTGTCGCGCTTGAGTACGCCGCGCGTCTCGTCGAGATATTCGGCAATGACCATCGCGCCGACGATCGGCACGTCGCCTTCGGCGAGCAGGATCGGCAGCGTGCCGGCCGGGTTCAGTGCCAGGAACTCCTTGCGCCGCGTCCACGGCTTCTCTTCGATCAGCGCCAGTTCCTCGCCATACTCGCCAAAGGCGAGGCGGACGAAGCGGCAGCTGGCGAACATCGGATGGTGGAAAAGCGTCAGCATGGTCCCGCGATAATAAAGCGCACTGGCAAATCGCCGGCTGCGCCGGTAAGTCTTGGCCGCCCGATTCAGGGGCTGTCAGGGTGCTGGGACCTATAGGGGGAGTTCCGCGCCGTGACAAGCAAGCCGTTTCTCAAGACCTCACTCCAACGCCGAGGTAGCCATGGAAAGCCAGACCGTCGTCGAAGCGCTGCTGCTCGGCATGCTCGAGGGCCTGACCGAGTTTATTCCGGTGTCTTCGACCGGTCATATCCTGCTCGCCGGCCATTTCCTCGGCTTTCATTCGACCGGAAAGGCCTTCGAAATCCTGATCCAGCTCGGCGCCATATTGGCGATCCTCAGCGTCTACTTCCGCCGTCTCTGGAAGATGCTGCTCGAGCTGCCCTACGACCGGCTGACGCGGCATTTCGTCCTTGGCATCCTCATCGCATTCCTGCCGGCGGCAATCATAGGCGCGCTGGCGCATGATTTCATCAAGACGGTGCTGTTCGAATCGCCGCGGCTGATCTGCATCATGCTGATCATCGGCGGTGTCATCCTGTTGCTGGTCGATCGCATGAAGCCGAAGCCGTATTACCACGATGTCGAGCGGTTTCCGACCAGGCTTTATCTGCAGATCGGGCTGTTTCAGTGCTTGTCGCTGATCCCCGGCACGTCGCGCTCGGGCTCGACGATCGTCGGCGCGCTGCTGCTCGGCGTCGACAAACGGGCGGCGGCGGAATTCTCCTTCTTCCTTGCCATCCCGACGATGGTCGGCGCTTTCGCCTTCGACCTGTTCAAGAACCGCAATGTACTGAGCAGCGCCGACCTGCCCATAATCGCCGTCGGCTTCGTCGCCGCCTTCGTCACCGCGCTAATCGTCGTGCGCTTCCTGCTCGACTACGTCTCGCGCCACGGCTATGCGCTGTTCGGCTGGTGGCGGCTGGTCGTCGGCATCGTCGGCCTGACGGGGCTGGCCATCTGGGGGTGAGCCGGCGCGGATAGCGCAATCCCAGCCGGAACTCTATTCTTGCCCCACGCCGAGCCATACGATCTTGTGGACGTATGGTTGGCAGGGGGAATGCATGAGCGAAGTTCTTGACGCCCTCGTTATTGGCGCCGGGCCGGCGGGGCTCGGCGTCAGCTATTTCTTGAAACGGCGGGGCCGCAACCACCGTGTGCTCGATCGAGGCCGGATCGGCGAAACGTGGCGAACGCAGCGATGGAACTCGTTTCGACTGAATTCGCCGACCATTCGCTCCATCTTACCCGGTGATTCCTACGAGGGGCCCGAGCCGTGGGGCGCGATAACCCACCACGAGTTTGTCGCGTATCTCGAAGGCTATGCCGAGCGGCACCGTCTGCCGGTAAGCACCCAAAATCCAGTACATGAGCTGACGAGAGACGATGGGATCTTTCGTATCACCACGACGGACGGGGCGTTTCTGGCGCGCAATGTGGTGATCGCCACTGGCGACCAAAATCGGCAGGTTCGGCCACCAGGATCGACTGACTTGCCAACCGCAATTCGCCAAGTCGATTCCTCGGCTTATCGCAACCCGGCCGAGTTCGAGAGTGGCGCGGTGCTGGTGGTCGGCAGCGGCCAGTCGGGCGGCCAGATCGCCGAGGATCTGGCGCTGGCCGGACGTGTGGTCTTTTTGGCGACCAGCCGCAACGGCCGTTGGGTGCGGCGATACCGCGGGGGCAACATACTTAAATGGCTGACGCTATCCGGGTTTCTCGACGTCCCGCGCAAGGAACTCGTCCTTCCCTCCGGCAAGCTGCAGGCCCGCGCGCTGGTCGGCGCGACCCACACGATCAGCCTGCAATCGCTGAGCGCGCAGGGCGTGGTGCTGCTAGGCCGCTTCAGGGGTGTGGAGAATGGCAACCTCGTCTTCGGCGACGAGCTCGACGACCATATGCGATTTGCCGACGAGGTTTCGGCGGATGCCAAGCGCCTGGTTGACGAGTACATAGAGCGCGCCGGCCTCGATGCGCCACTGGCCGAGGACGATCAGGATGAGACGATCGAACCGCGCCTGCCCGATCCGCCGATCCGCTCCCTCGACTGGACGGCGAGCGGCATCAGATCGGTGGTCTGGTGCACGGGCTTCACCGGCGATTTCTCATGGGTTCGGCTTCCCGGCGCGCTCGATGCAGCCGGCCAGCCCGTCCACGAGGATGGCGTCAGCGCTGTTCCAGGCCTCTTTTTCGCCGGCCTCGATTTCGGATCGACGCGGAAGTCGGGCACCATACCAGCCATTCCAGAGGAGGCGGCCGCCGTTGTGGAGCGACTTGTCCAAGGTGGAGCCGACTTGCCACGGAACGACGTCTAACCGATCCGTCGAGCGCGGGTTGTTGAACGTGCAAGAACATGACAGCTCTGGCGCGATCAAGACGACGCACGCTGCCTTTGTCGAAGCGCACCGATAATTTTCCGCAATCGGATTGGCGCGACAGCCAGAAATCGGCGGCGCCTTCGATGCGGCGCTCCGATTCGCGGCCGACTGCATCCATTGCCTCCATCAGCGTGCGGTGCGCCTTGACCTCGGCTGGTCGTCTTCGGGCTGACAGCACTGGCCATCTGGGGTGAGCCGGCGCAGTCATTCGGAATGGTCGCCCTGGAGACGCCAAAGGAGGTGCATCAAGGCGCGCGATCGGTCAGCGCGCTCGCACCTTCCTCCGCGGCGCAATGTGCGCAGCAGTAGATGATGTCATCCTGTTCGACGCCATGTCCGATGATCCGGCATCCGCAATGCGGACACGTCGGAGCAAGTTTCTGGACCGCGCATTCGAAGCTGTCGAACGTGTAGGTCTCGTCGGCCATCGTCACTTTGAAAGCCTTGTCGTAGTCATTCCCGCATTGATCGCATCTGGCCATAGTTCTTTTCCTTCTTTCATTGGCTTCAAGCTCGACCAACCTGTCGCGCGGCGATAGGTTCCCGCCGGGATCAGGGGGCCGTCCTAAGGCGGAGACGAGCGCGAGCCTACGCCACGGCGCTGTTCGATCACGCGGATCACCTCGTCGATATCCCGCGGCTCGATGTCGAGTTCCTTCAGGCCCGGCGCGTCATTTGCTGCCACATTATCCTGACGCATAAGATCGATCTGGTTGCGCGTTATGGGGGCAGCCGGGAGGAGTTCCGCGACGCCAGCCAAGGCGTTCCATACCGCAAACGGCACCGGCATCAGCTTGACGTGCGTATCGAGCTGTCGGGCGATCTCCCGAAGCAGTTCCTTATAGGTATAGATACGCGGGCCACCGAATTCGAATATGGATGAACCCATGTGGCTCCGCCCGTCGATCAGCCGGCTCACTGCTTCCGCGACGTCTGCCACATAGACCGGCTGAAGCCGTGTGCCACCATCGCCGAACAGCGGATAAACCGGCAGGAGGCGTATCATCCTCACAATGGTCGTGAGGAAAGCGTCGTCAGGTCCTGTCATGACGGCGGGACGCACAATGAAAGCGCCGGGAAATGCGCTTTCCACGGCAACTTCTCCGCGTCCACGTGCCCTTATATAATTCGAATCCGATTGAGGATCGGAGCCGATCCCTGAAATCTGGACGAACTGATCGATCTCGCCGTTGCGCGACGCGGCAGCGAGATCGGCCGCGGCTTTCACATGGACGCGTTCAAAGGTCTGGACGCCCTGCTCGACGTAAAGACTGACAGCATTCACGATCACCTGTGATCCGGTAATGGCCGACCCGATCGAGGACGCATCCAATATATCCGCCTCGACTGCTTCGGGCATCCTTGTACTCGAGGAAAAGACCAGGGCCACGCGAGCCGGATGGCGAGATGCGGCACGGACCGTGAAACCCCTTTCCAGGAGCCGCTTCACGATCCTGCGCCCGAGAAAGCCGGTTCCGCCGAACACGGTGACGATCCGTTCCGGGTTGAGATCGTCAGGATCCATTTGCCTCGCCATCCCTAGTCCTCGCGTAGCTGCGACGAGGACTGCCCTGGCTGGCATTTGAACCAGCCCGTCGAACATCAGGACGATTGGAGAACAACGCAGGAACGCTTTTGTTCCAGTCAGATAGACAAACCGAACGATTGAGCGAACGCAGGTGAGCGCCGGCACATGATCGAGGCTGCCGACGAAAAACCCCGAATGCCTCCTACCGGACGTCCGCTTTTGCGCGGCGCATCGAAGGTCAGCAAATGGCGCGACTTCCTTGTTCCCATCGACGAGACGACAGGCAACATAATCTGAACCGGAGATCGCAGCAAAACCGACCCCACTTCGGGAATAGCCTAGAGTCTTTCACGTTTTGACGGAAGCGTATCCGGCGTTTGCGAAGTAGTTTTTGCATTCGCCGGGTTCGATCGTCGCAACGAGGTGGCCGATGTGGCGCCAAGCGTCCTCGACGGTACGCTTCTGAGCTTGTCGCATCCAATGCTTGATCTTGGCGAAGGCCTGCTCGATCGGGTTGAGGTCGGGGGAGTAGGGTGGCAGGTACCAA